>NZ_JTLA01000092.1:0-52109 GCF_000799055.1 Ensifer sp. ZNC0028 | reverse complement strand
GACATTCCCGCCGGCACGGCCGTGCGGTTCGAGCCGGGCCAGACGCGCCAGGTGACGCTGATACCGCTTTCCGGCAAGCGCGAGGTCTATGGCTTCCGCCAGCAGGTGATGGGCAAGCTATGAGGGCGCTTCCGGTTCTCGGGCTGCTTCTGCTGCTTGCTGCGCCGGCGCTCGCCGAGGGCGAGCCGGACGCGGATTGTGCGAATGCGATCACTCAGCCGGATCTGAATGACTGCGCCTACCAGGAATATGAAGCGGCCGACGCGGAGCTGAATGCAGTCTACCGGCAGGCGATGACGGCGGCGCAGAATGTCGACAAGGAGCTGGAAGGCGCCGATATTGGCGCGGTCGAGGCGCTGAAGACGGCGCAGCGCGCCTGGATCGGCTATCGCGACGGTCAATGCGAGTTTGCCGGCTTCCAGGCCCGTGGCGGCCAGGCGGAGCCGATGCTGGTTTCGGGCTGCCTTGCCCAGCTCACGCAGAAGCGCACCGCCGAACTCAACGAATTTCTCGAAACCCAAGGGAACTGATCATTGCAGGCTCGCCGCGTCATCATGATCGTGGGCAATGGCGAGGTGCCTGACGGCGCCGGCGCGACGATCGATGGTGCCGATCTCGTCGTGCGCTTCAACGATTGCCGCTCTGTCGGCTCCGGCGGCCACAGGACCGATATCGTCGCCGTCTGCAACACCGGGCGACCGGGGATTTCCATGCTGGGCGGTGGCCGCTGGAAGACGAATGCCGCGGTGCGCCAGGCGCGGGAGATCTGGTGCGTTCGTTCCGGCGCGAAGTTTGCCGCGATGCGCGCCGGGCTTGCGGAAACGCATCCGGACCTCGACGACTTCTGCGACGATTACACTGTCGGTTTCGAGAGCTTCGCCCGCTCGACCAACCGCGGCTTTCGCGTCGTTCCGGTCGATGTGCACGAGCAGGTGGAGCAGGATCTCGCCGGCTTTTCGCCAGATCCTTACGTCGTTCCGTCGAGCGGGATGATCGTCATTGCCGATATCCTCGCGCATCTTGCGACGCCTGACGACGATGTCGTTCTTGCCGGCTTTGGTCATGTCGGCTGGGAATGGCATCCCTTCGCCGCCGAGCGCCGCCATGTCGACGCGCTTGCGGCTGGCGGCCGTCTTCGCCGCCTCCATCTCGTTTCTTCTTCGTCCCAAGGAGCCTGAACCATGCCCTACAAGATGTCGCGCGCGGCCTATGCCAACATGTTCGGCCCGACGGTCGGCGACAAGGTGCGGCTCGCCGATACCGAACTCTTCGTCGAGGTGGAAAAGGATTTCACCACCTATGGCGAGGAGGTGAAGTTCGGCGGCGGCAAGGTCATTCGCGACGGCATGGGGCAGAGCCAGATGACGCGCGCCGAGGGTGCCGTCGACACTGTCATCACCAACGCGCTGATCGTCGACCACTGGGGCATCGTCAAGGCGGATATCGGCCTCAAGGACGGACGCATCGCCGGCATCGGCAAGGCCGGCAACCCGGACACGCAACCGGGCGTCACCGTCATCGTCGGTCCCGGCACGGAGGTCATTGCGGGCGAAGGCAAGATCATCACCGCCGGCGGCATGGACAGCCACATCCACTACATCTGCCCGCAGCAGATCGAGGAAGCGCTGGTGAGCGGGCTGACCACCATGCTCGGCGGCGGCGCCGGGCCGGGGCATGGCACGCTTGCAACCACCTGCACCTCCGGTCCCTGGCATCTCGCCCGCATGATCGAGGCGGCCGATGGCTTCCCGATGAATATCGCCTTTGCCGGCAAGGGCAATGCTTCGCGGCCGGGTGCTCTGGTGGAAATGGTGCTTGCCGGCGCCACCTCGCTGAAGCTGCACGAGGACTGGGGCTCGACGCCGGCGGCGATCGACTGCTGCCTCGGCGTTGCCGACGAATACGACGTTCAGGTGATGATCCACACGGACACGCTGAACGAGAGCGGCTTCGTCGAGGATACGATTGCGGCGATCAAGGGCCGCACCATCCATGCCTTCCATACGGAAGGGGCGGGTGGCGGCCACGCGCCTGATATCATCAAGATTTGCGGCCAGCCGAACGTCATTCCGTCGTCCACCAACCCGACGAGACCCTACACCAAGAATACGCTGGCCGAGCATCTGGACATGCTGATGGTCTGCCATCACCTGTCGCCGTCGATCCCCGAGGACATCGCCTTTGCCGAGAGCCGCATCCGCAAGGAAACGATCGCGGCCGAGGACATCCTGCACGATATCGGTGCCTTCTCGATCATCTCGTCGGACAGCCAGGCCATGGGCCGCGTCGGCGAGGTGGCGATCCGCACCTGGCAGACCGCCGACAAGATGAAGCGCCAGCGCGGGCCGCTGCCGCAGGAAACCGGCGACAACGACAATTTCCGAGTGAAGCGCTACATCGCCAAATACACGATCAATCCGGCGATCGCCCACGGCCTCAGCCACGAGATCGGCTCGATCGAGGTCGGCAAGCGTGCCGATCTCGTCCTCTGGAACCCGGCCTTCTTCGGCGTAAAGCCCGACTTCGTGCTGCTGGGCGGCTCGATCGCGATGGCGCCGATGGGCGATCCGAACGCCTCCATTCCGACGCCGCAGCCGGTGCACTACCGGCCGATGTTTGCCGCTTATGGCAAGAACCGCACCAGCTCCTCCGTCACCTTCGTGTCGCAGGCCTCGCTCGATGCCGGCCTTGTCGCCAAGCTCGGCGTCGCCAAGCAACTCGTGGCTGTCCGCAACACCCGCGGCGGCATCGGCAAGGCGTCGATGATCCACAACAACCTGCTGCCGCATATCGAGGTGGACCCGGAGACCTACGAGGTGCGCGCCGACGGCGAACTTCTGACCTGCGAGCCGGCGACGGTCGTGCCGATGGCACAGCGCTACTTCCTGTTCTAGAGCAGGCAGGGACGGGGAATGAAGCGTGGCCTGAAATGGGCTTTCCTCGGCTTGATGGCGGCGGTACTTGCCGTCGTCGCGGGAACCCTGCTGCCGCGGCCACTCCTGCCGGTTTCCGCCGCTGCGGCTGGAACGGGGGGCACCCGCATCCTTCTGCTTTCCGGCCCGATCCACACGGACATCGCCATACCTCTGACGGACGAGACCCGGGCGCGGTTCGGGTTTGTCGAGGCGGCCGGCGTACCGCTTGCGCATCCGCAGGCCGAATGGCTGATCTTCGGTTGGGGCGGGCGCTCCTTCTATCTGGAAACGCCGACCTGGTCGGAGCTGAAGGCCGGGCCGGTGTTCAAGGCGCTGACGCTCGACCGCTCGGTCATGCATGTGGATATCGCCGGCCGGATTGTAGAACCGCAGGCGGCCGTCGCCGGCTTCGAGCTGAACGCAGCGGGATACGATCGGCTGCTCGACTTTGTGGCCGAGAGCTTCACCCGCGAGGCCGGAGCCGTCGTTCCGGTCGAGGGCTTTTCCTACAATGGCAACGACCGCTTCTTCGAGGCTGGCGGCAGCTTCAACGCGCTCTTCGGCTGCAACACATGGACGGCGCGGGCGTTGCGAGAGGCGGGCTTGCGAACCGGCCTGTGGAACCCGGTTCCGCCAAGTCTTGGGTTGTCGCTGCGGCTCCATAACTGAGCAATGACGGGCCGATTGGAGCCATGCGGTCACCGCATGGCTGCCATGCTTGCATGTGAATTGGGGCCTTTCGTGCTGCGCCGCAGCGCAAGATCCGATAGGAAGACAGCTGACCTTCCTCGGTTGCCAGCAATCCTCCCAAGACCTGCCGACCGAGAGCTGCGCCAGAGCGGCTTGCGGTTTCCCGCATGTATCCCGCTCTAACTTACAAGAGACGATCACGTTGATGATTTTGGTCGAGCCGACCCAGATCATCGTGGTCCAAAGGAGATGACGATGCTTGGCAGAAAAGTACCCGCTGTAACGTTCCGCACCCGCGTTCGCGACGAGGCCGTTGGCGGCTCGAACCCGTTCCGCTGGGAGGACGTGTCCTCCGACGATTACTTCGCAGGCAAGCGCGTCGTGCTGTTCTCGCTGCCGGGCGCGTTCACGCCGACCTGCTCGACCTTCCAGTTGCCCGATTTCGAGAAGCTGACGGCCGATTTCCGCGCCGAAGGCGTCGACGAGATCTACTGCATCTCGGTCAACGATGCTTTCGTCATGAACGCCTGGGGCAAGTCCCAGAGCCTCGAAAACGTCAAGCTGATCCCGGACGGTTCGGGTGAGTTCACCCGCAAGATGGGCATGCTCGTTGCCAAGGACAACCTCGGCTTCGGCATGCGCTCCTGGCGCTACGCTGCCGTCGTCAACAACGGCGTTGTTGAGCAGTGGTTCGAGGAAGAAGGCTATTCCGACAACTGCGACAGCGACCCCTATGGCGTTTCCTCGCCGCAGAACATTCTGGAGACACTGAAGTCCCAGAAGCTCGCCGCCTGATGGCAGCGACCTATCGTTCCTGATTGGAAAGAGCCCGAAGATCGGATCCGGTCTTCGGGCTTTTTCTTGCGCGGTCCCAGTCGCCGCAGGCGTGTGAAAAGCCGTGCTCCCCGCTGGCGCCAGTGCTTTTTCTTGCTAAAGTAGCCGACAGAAAAGATATCGAGGGTTCAATGGTTTACATTATCGCCTACCTGACCGCACACCCGGGCAAGGGGGAGGAAGTGGTGTCGCTTGCAGCACCGCTGATCGAGGCCACGCGGCGCGAAGCCGGCTGCATCACCTACGATCTCTACCGCAAGCCGGCCGAGCCCGATGCGCTGGTTTTTGTCGAAACCTGGAAGGATAAGGCAGCCGTCGACGCGCATTTCGAGGAACCGCATCTGAAGGCCTTTCAGGCGGCGATGGCCGACCTGCTGGTCGAGGCGCGCATCGAACTCGTGACGCCGGAAAAGGTCGAGGTTCTCTGACGATGCCCTATCGTTCGACGGAGGTTCTTTCGCCCGGCCCTGCCGAAATTGCGCCGCTTCATAGCGTGACATTGACGCATGACGCGCGGCATCTGCGCCGCAAGTTGCTGCATCTCGAAAACGACGATGTGGTGATGCTCGATCTCAAGGAAGCGGTGATGCTTGCCGATGGCGACCTCCTGGTGCTTGAGGGCGGCGGCCATATCCGCATCGTCGCGGCACCGGAAGCGCTCTATGAAATTTGCCCACGCGACGCGATGCATCTGATCGAGCTTGCCTGGCATCTCGGCAATCGCCATTTGCCGGCACAGTTCGAAGAAAACCGCATCCTGATTGCCCGCGATCCGGTGATCCGCCAGATGCTCGAAGGCCTGGGCGCGGCGGTGAGCGACGTATCGTTGCCTTTCCATCCGCTGCGCGGCGCCTACCATGCCGGCGGCCACAACCATGGCCATAGCCATCACCACCATGGCTGAGCGGGTCGACACGCAAGCGCTGCTTCGCCTCGCGACATGGATGTCGCCGGCCTTTCCGGTCGGCGCCTTTTCCTATTCCAGCGGGCTCGAGCAGGCGGTTCACGACCTTCTGGTGACCGACGCCGGCGCGCTTCGTACCTGGCTTGAGACCGTCGTCTCTCAGGGCTCCGGCTGGAACGACGCGCTGCTTCTGGCCGAGAGCTATCGCGCCGTGAACGACCATGCCCGTCTGGCTGCGGCGGCAGAGCTTGCCGAAGCCCTGGCGGGAGGCCGAGAGCGCCATATGGAAACCATGCTGCAGGGCCAGGCGTTTCTGGCAGCGGCGCGCTCATGGCCGCATCCGGTTCTCGATGCGCTGCCTGAAAGTGTCGCCTATCCGGTCGCAGTCGGTGCCGTCGCCGGCGCCCATGAAACGGGCCTCGAGCCGGCGCTTGCCGCCTATCTCAACGCCTCGGTCTCGAACGCCGTCTCGGTGGCGATCCGTTGCGGCGTGACCGGCCAACGCGATGGCGTCGGTGTCATCGCAGCGCTCGAACCGGTCATCGCGGCGACAGCCGTCAAGGCCGCCGGCGCCTCGCTCGACGATCTCGGCTCGGCCACGATGACAGCGGATATTTCGGCGCTCAGGCACGAGAGCCTGCATTCGCGGCTCTTCCGTTCGTAATCTATAGAACTGCGCAATTTCAGACGGAAAGCTGCTTCACACTTTCCCGGAATTGCTTCCACCTTGAAAGGACATCCAGATGGCATCGAAGAACGGTCCCCTTCGCGTCGGCATCGGCGGGCCGGTGGGCTCGGGCAAGACGGCGCTGACCGACAAGCTCTGCAAGGCGATGCGGGAGAAGTACTCCGTCGCCGTCGTCACCAACGATATCTACACCAAGGAAGATGCCGAGGCGCTGGTGCGCATGCAGGCGCTGCCGTCCGATCGCATCGTCGGGGTGGAGACCGGCGGGTGCCCACACACGGCGATCCGCGAGGACGCCACGATCAATCTTCAGGCGATCGCCGATCTCAACCGCCGCATCCCCGATCTCGATGTCGTCTTCATCGAATCCGGCGGTGACAATCTCGCGGCGACCTTTTCGCCTGATCTCGCTGACCTGACGATCTATGTCATCTCGGTCTGCCAGGGCGAGGAGATCCCGCGCAAGGGCGGGCCGGGCATCACCAAGTCCGACCTTCTGGTCATCAACAAGAAGGATCTCGCCCCTTACGTCGGCGCCGATCTCGACGTGATGCAGCGGGACGCGACGCGCATGCGGGCGGAAAAGCCCTTCGTCTTTACCGACATGAAGCGCGGCGACGGCATCAACCGGATCGTCGATTTCCTGACGCTGCACGGTGGGCTTTGACGCTTTCCGCTTTTGTTGCTTCTGGCGCCTGAGCTTGTCAGTGCGTCAGAAGCGCTCCAGCGCCTGCCGGTCGTGGATCTCGATGACGCGACCCTTGACGGTGACGCCGGAGCGGCGAAGGGCCGAGAAGGCGCGCGAGAGTGCCTCGGGCGCCAGGCCAAGCTTGCCGGCCAACACATTCTTCTGGAAGGGCAGGCGGAAGGAAAAGTTGGTGATGCCATCGGGGCAATTGCCGAGAATATAGCTTGCGACCCGCTGCGGCGCCGTCAGCAGCCGGTCTTCGGCCAGGCAATCCTCGGCCATTTGCGCGTGCCGGCACAGAAGCTGCATCAGCGCGTCGGCGATCTCGGGTGACTGTTCGGCCAGCTTGCGGAGCCTGCGGCTGTCGATGCGGGCGAGCATCGTCGTCTCGATCGCCTGGGCGTTGGCGGTGGCGCGGTTGCCAAGGAACATCGCGCTTTCGCCGAACAGCTCGCCCTTCGGGAAGACGGCGATATCCGCTTCGCGACCGTCCTTGCCCAGCCGGTAAAGCCGCACCAGGCCGGAAAGCACGAAGAAGACATGGTCCAGCGCCTCGCCCTGGCCAAACAGTATGTCGTGCTCCTCGTGGGTGGAAACCACGATATCATCGAGAATGGCGCTCGATGCCGCCGCCGGCAGCTTTTCGAAAAAGCAGGAGCCGAGCAGCACCGCCCTGTCGTTCGAGTTCAATCGCAACGTCTTCATCGTACCCGTCCTGAGTAAAATCCGGTGTCAGGGTAGTGGGCTTTGCGGATCGTGGTTTGACCTCGATCAAATAGAAACAACAAAAAGCCCGCGCTTGCAGGGCGCGGGCTTGCTTTGGAATTGTGGCAGCCCAGGGTGGAGGGCCACGCCGCTGACGATTTACTCGGCTGCGAGCGCCGGATGATTGATGACCTTGCCGCCGGACCGTGCCTTGGCCTGGTCCGTTTCCAGGGTCTTCAGCCGGTCTTCCAGGCCCTCGATCGTCTTGCCTTGTTCGTGCACGAGGCCCGTGAGGGCTTCGCGGTCGAGCGGCAGGTTTTCCTCATCCTTCTTGCCGACGAAGCGTCCGAAAGCCCAGGCGAGCAGGCGCGACAGGTCGTCCATGATCAGGAAGAACGATGGTACCACGACGAGGCTGAGGACCGTCGAGACGATGATGCCGCCGATCACTGCGATCGCCATCGGAGCGCGGAACGAGCCGCCTTCGCCGACGCCAAGCGCGGAGGGCAGCATGCCCGCCGACATGGCGATCGATGTCATGATGATCGGGCGGGCGCGCTTGCGGCCCGCTTCGATCATCGCCTGCGTCCGGTCCATGCCGTGATGCATCATCTCGATACCGAAGTCGACGAGCAGGATGGCGTTCTTGGTGACGATGCCCATCAGCATCAGGATGCCGATCAGCACCGGCATCGACAGCGAGTTCTGGGTCAGGATCAGTCCGGCTGCCACACCACCCATGGCAAGCGGCAGCGAGAACAGGATGGTGAACGGCTGGATCACGTCCTTGAACAGGAGGATCAGCACCACCAGAACCAGCATCAGGCCGAGTAGCATCGCATTGACGAAGCTTTGCTGCATCTCCTCCTCGACCTCCGCGTCACCGCTCTTCAGCAGCTGAACCGTGGACGGCATCTTGGCTTCGTCGGCAATCTGCAGAAAGCGGGCGGAGGCGGTGTTGAGCGCCACGCCGATCGGCAGGTCAGCGCCGAGCGCCACGACGCGGTTGCGGTCGTAGCGTTTGATCGAGCTCGGGCCTTCGGAATAGTTAATGTCGGCGACACTCGACAACGGTACCGTCAAGCCAGAAGCGGTCTGGATCTTCAGATTGCGGATCGCGGCGATATCCGTGCGGAAGTCGCGGTTGATCTGCACGCGGATCGGGATCAGCCGGCCGTCAAGGGCGATCTTCGTCAATGCAGCGTCGATATCGCCGATGGTGGCGACGCGGATCACTTCGGAGATCTGTGCCGTGGTGATGCCGAGGCGCGACATCTGCTCGTCGCGCGGACGGATCTGCAACTCGGGACGCGGAAGGGCGCCGTCCGGGCTGACATTGGCCAGCAACGGATCGCTGCGCAGCTTTCCTTCCAGAATGCCGACCGCCTTGTCGAGATCGGCTTCGTTGTTGGACAGCAGATTGAACGACAGTTCCCGCTCGCCGCGGTCGTTGAGCTTGATTACCCGGACATCCGGCAAATCGCGAACGCGGGCAAAGATTTCCTTCTCGATCTGCGACTGCGGAATGATGCGGCCCGATGGCGGCAACTTCGGCAAATATGGGCCAACGACCGGCAGTTTGCCGAAGACGTCGTTGACCACCTTGTTGAGGAGCGAGTGGTCGCGCTTTTCGAGCAGCACCGTCACGGTGGCTCGGCGCAGTTCCAGGTCACCCTTGGGCGAGGCGCCGCCAAGCACGAACACGCTTTCCACGCCGTCCAGGTCCTTGACCCTTTCGTAGATCTGCGCGGTCGTCCGGTCGGTGTCTTCCAGCATAGCGTCAGGCGCCAGTTCGACCGACAGGCTGACTCGCGACGTGTCGTCCGGAGGCAGGAACCCGCCGGGTACAAACATGAACAAGGCGGCCACGGAGGCCACGGTGACCCCGATCGCGATGAGCACCGTCAGGTAGCGCATGTACCAGCGTTTCGTCGTCGCATGAACCAGACGCGTGTAGCCGCGCATCAGGGTGCCGTCTTCGGCATGATGCCCGTCAAGTTTGGACGGACGCATCATATAGGCGGCCATGACCGGCGTAATCAGGCGTGCAACGAGCAGCGAGAAGAAGACCGAGACGGCGACGGTTAGGCCAAACTGGATGAAGTACTGGCCAACAATCCCCGGCATGAACGACACCGGGATGAAAACCGCGATGATCGTGAACGTGGTTGCGATCACCGCGAGGCCGATTTCATCCGCCGCTTCGATCGCTGCCCTGTAGGGCGACTTGCCCATATGGATATGCCGCTCGATATTCTCGATCTCGACGATGGCGTCGTCGACAAGGATGCCGGTTGCGAGCGTCAGTGCGAGGAAGCTGACGAGATTGAGCGAGAAGCCGAGCAGTTCCATGACCCAGAAGGTTGGAACGGCCGACAACGGCAGGGCGACGGCGCAGATCAGCGTGGCGCGCCAGTTGCGCAGGAACAGCATGACGACGATGACGGCGAGCAGCGCGCCTTCCATCAGCGTGTGCAGCGCCGCTTCGTAGTTGCCGTAGGTGAAGTAGACGGAATCGTCGACCATCTCGATGGTGACGTCCGGGTTCGCCGCGCGGATCTTCTCGAGCGATTTGGCGACCGTCTCGGCGACGCTGACTTCCGAGGCGCCCTTGGCGCGGAAAACTGCGAAGGTCACGCCGGGGGTGCCGTTGAAGCGCGAGAAGGAGCGTGGCTCCTCATAGGTGTCTGTGACCGTGCCCAGATCGGACAGCCGCACGAAACGGCCGCTCGGGACCGAGATCATCGTGTTGGCGAGTTGGTCGACATTGCGGGCGTCGCCGAGCGTGCGGATCGCCTGTTCGCTGCCGCCCACCTGGCCGCGGCCGGAGCCGAGGTCCATGTTCATGCGGCGCAGCTGGCCATTGACGTCGGCGGCGGTGATGCCGAGCGAATTCAGCTTGTCTTCGTTGAGTTCGACACGCACTTCCCGATCGGCTCCGCCGTAGCGATCGACGCGGCCGATGCCGCTCTTGCCCTGGATTTCACGCTTGATGACGTCGTCGACGAACCAGGAGAGCTCTTCGAGCGACATGCCGGGCGCCGAGACGGAGAAGGTCTGGATCGCCTGGCCTTCGACATCGACCTTGGAGACGATCGGCTCTTCGATCGAGGTCGGCAGGTCGCTGCGGATACGGTCGATCGCATCCTTCACGTCCTGCACAGCCTGGGTTGTCGGCACTTCCATGCGGAAGATCACGGCGGTGGTCGATGTGCCGTCGTTGATCGTCGACTGGATATGGTCGACACCGGTGACGCTGGCGACCGCGTCCTCGATTTCCTTGGTGACCTGCGTTTCAAGCTCGGCAGGCGAGGCACCGCTCTGGGCCACGCTGATCGAGACGATCGGCACGTCGATGTTGGGGAAGCGGGTGATAGGCAGGCTATTGAACGACTGATAGCCGAGAACCATCAGCACGAAAAAGGCAAGGATCGGTGCGATCGGATTGCGTATGGACCAGGCTGAGAAATTCATGGTCACGGTTCCTGTCAGTTTGTCGCTGGTTCAGCAGACTTGACGGGGTTGATGTGGTCGCCGTCGCGGACATAGGCGCCGGCTCTTGCCACGACTTCCTCTCCCGCCGTCAGGCCTTCGAGCACCTCGACGAACTTGCCGTCCGAGATCCCTGTCTTGACCGGCAGAATACGGATGACGCCGTTTTCGACCTTGCGAACGATGGTGCGGCCATCCTCGTTGGTAACGGCTGTCTGCGGCAGGACCACCGCCCGCTTCTGCTCGGCGGTAATCAGCGCGCTTGCATACATGCCCGCGCGTGCCTTCGTGGTGTCGTTGAGGCTGATGAAGACGGTGCCGAGCCGGCTCACCGGATCGACCGTCGGAGCGATCAGTCGGATCGATCCTTCGACTTTGGTGTTGCCGCCCGCAAGGGTCACGGTCGCAGGCTGACCGACCGCGAGCTTGATGATATCGGCCTCGGCAACGTCTGCCTTCATTTCGATCGCCCCGTCGCGGATCATCGCAAACAGCGGCTCGCCGCTGCCATTGGCAATGGCGCCGATCTTGGCGTTCTTGGCAGAAATCACGCCGGCGACCGGGGCTTTCACTTCCGAGCGCGTCAAGCGAAGGTCGATGTCTTCGATCTGCGCCTCAGCCACCTTGATGTCGGCGGTTGCGACAGCGACCGCCTGCTCGGCGGAACGAACCCTGGCCTGCATCGCGATGTAGAGCGCCCGGACCCGATCCGCTTCGGCGGTCGAAACCGTTCCGTTCTTGGAGAGCCCGGCGGCGCGATCGCTGACCCGCTTGGCTTCGTCGTTGTTGGCCCTGGTTTCGGTGAGCTGGGCGTTCAATTGCGCCAGTCCGGCCTCGGCCTTGGCGAGCGCCGCCTCGAGCTCACTTTTTTGCAGGCGAAGCGCGTCGTCGTTGAGAACCACCAGCACGCTGCCGGCCTCGACCTTGTCGCCGACGTCGACATTGAGCGAACGAATGGAGAGGCCGTCGACCATCGGCGCGACATAGA
Organism: Ensifer sp. ZNC0028; assembly: GCF_000799055.1. Classification (NCBI taxonomy): domain Bacteria; kingdom Pseudomonadati; phylum Pseudomonadota; class Alphaproteobacteria; order Hyphomicrobiales; family Rhizobiaceae; genus Ensifer; species Ensifer sp. ZNC0028. The sequence goes on along the minus strand of NZ_JTLA01000092.1, from coordinate 40,205 downwards.
CCTGCTCGACCGCCTGTATGGTGCCAGTTGCAACCACCCGGTCGCTGATCGGCTTGTCGACCGCCGCCGTCACGACGATGGAGGGAAGGCTCGGCGCTGGTTTCGGTTGCGCTGCTTCCTCCGCCCGGGCGAAGGAAAGCGAACCAAGTGTCATCGCAGCGCACACGCTGAGAACAGGCAATACTTTTTGAGCCATCGGCTTTACAGTCCCGGCAATGGAAACAACATCGAGCGGATCACCGCTTAAGGCAGGATCCACGGGCAATCAGGCGATTTTATCGCGCCGACATCGCGCCCCGTCGATTGCACGGGGACAGAAGACTGCGCTTCTCCTCACTTCGCGCTCCGCGTGCACGGTATCAGACCGTAGACGCGGGCGGAACTGGGACCGGTTACCGCAGGCATGGCACTGGAAAAAGGACGTCCTCCATCATGCCTGCCTCCAACAAACATCGTCGCCTATGTAATCTCGGCCTTGCACGCTTACAAGAGTGCTCGAAGCGATGGTGCCTCAATATTCAGTTCGTTCTGCGGTTATGGTTGCGATCTTGACACGATCTTGACAGTGGCAAGCAAAGGTAGCGCCGTTGCTTGCCGCGTTACCACCCCCACGCCCGGTACCCGGCAGCAGCTTGGCGGATGCGAACGACCGCTAAGAAAACGGAAGAGGGCCGCACGATACTGAGCCGTGCGACCCTCTTTTGCTTTGTGGAAACAGGTCCTATTTCAGCGCGGCGTCGGTGATCTCGTGGGTCCAGGCGCCCTCAGGCTCCTTGGAAATCACGGGATCGGAACCGCCCGAAAGCAGCGACTGCACGGTGCGCTTGTAGTCTGCCTCGTCGAGCGAACCGTTGGAGCCGGCGGTGAGCTTCGCCACTTCGCTCATCATGCGCTTCTGGTGCTTCTCCGTCTGGGCGCCGGTGGAGTCGTTCTCAAGAACGATATCGGCGGCCTCGTCTGGGTTCTGCTCTGCGTACTTCCACCCCTTCATCGAGGCACGGACGAACTTGACCATCTTGTCCTTGAAAGCCGGATCCTTGAGCTTGTCCTCAAGCACGTAAAGGCCGTCTTCAAGCGTCGCCACGCCCTGGTCTTCATACTTGAAGGTCACCAGGTCGTCCGGCTTGATGCCGGCGTCGATGACCTGCCAGTACTCGTTGTAGGTCATGGTCGAGATGCAGGCGGCCTGCTTCTGGATCAACGGGTCGACGTTGAAGCCCTGCTTCAGCACGGTGACGCCGTTCGGCCCGCCGTCGGTCGGGATCTTCAGGTGTGACATCCAGGAGAGGAACGGATATTCGTTGCCGAAGAACCAGACACCCAGCGTCTGGCCCTTGAACTTGTCGGGGCTGGTGACGCCGGTTTCCTTCAGGCAGGTCAGCATCATGCCCGATTTCTTGAACGGCTGGGCGATGTTGACGAGGGCCACGCCCTTTTCGCGGGTCGCAAGGGCCGACGGCATCCAGTCGACGATGACGTCGGCGCCGCCGCCAGCGATCACCTGGGCCGGTGCGATGTCCGGACCGCCGGGCTTGATGTCGACGTCGAGGCCTTCTTCTTCGTAGAAGCCCTTGTCCTTTGCGACGTAGTAGCCGGCAAACTGCGCCTGGGTCACCCACTTCAGCTGCAGCGTCACCTTTTCGGCGGCTTCAGCCTGGAACGCTGCGAGCGAAAAGACGCCTGCGGCGAGAAGCGATGCAAGTCTTTTGTTCATGTCAGTTCCCTCTTGTTTTTACTTCGTTTTATTTAAGTTCTTCAAGCAGGCTCAGGCGCGCCCTCCGCGGATGGAGGGATGCCAGAAGGTGACGGCGCGCTCGATGAGTGCGACCACCCCGTAGAAGGCGGAACCGGCGACCGCCGCAACGGCAATCTCGGCCCAGACCATGTCGACATTCATGCGTCCCACTTCCGTGGAAATCCGGAACCCCATGCCGACGATGGGGGTCCCGAAGAACTCGGCGACGATGGCGCCGATCAGCGCCAGCGTCGAATTGATCTTGAGCGCGGTGAAGATGAACGGCCAGGCGGCCGGCAGGCGCAATTTGACCAGCGTCTGCCACCAGGAGGCGGCATAGGTGCGCATCAGGTCGCGTTCCATGTGGCTGGCGGCGGCGAGGCCGGCAACCGTGTTCACCAGCATTGGGAAGAAGGTCATGATAACGACGACGGCAACCTTCGACTGCCAGTCGAAGCCGAACCACATGACCATGATCGGGGCGACGCCGATGACGGGAAGGGCCGAGACGAAATTGCCAAGCGGCAGGAGGCCCTTCTGCAGGAAGGGCGACCGGTCGATCAGGATCGCGACGGCAAAGCCGAGACCGCAGCCGAGCGCATATCCGATCAGCACCGCCTTCAGGAAGGTCTGGCGGAAATCGGCGCCAAGCGTCGGCAGCGAGTTGATCAGCCTCTGCCAGATCATCGAGGGCGCCGGCAAAAGCACGGACGGAACCTGGAAGCCGCGCACGATGCCTTCCCAGAGGACGAGGATGGTGATGCCGAAAAGCAGGGGCACGGCAAAGCGGGCGGCGCTGTTGGCGATATCGCTTTCAAATTTCTGGCGTACCAGCCATTCGTTGAAGGCCCAGGCGGCGAGCCAGAAGATGATCGCAGCAGCAAGGACGGGGAGGTTCATGGCTTGGCTCCCATGCGCTTGAGGACGGCGGTGTGGGCGAAGCCGACGATCATGACGAGAACGGCTGCAAGAGCCGCCGCCATGAACAGCGCCGCCCAGATCTGGACCGTCTGGCCATAGTAGGAGCCGGCAAGCAGCCGCGCGCCGAGGCCGGCGACAGCACCGGTCGGCAATTCGCCGACGATGGCGCCGACCAGCGAAATGGCGACGGCGACCTTCAGCGAAGTGAAGAGATAGGGCATCGACGACGGCCAGCGCAGCTTCCAGAAGGTCTGGGCCGAGGAGGCATTGTAGGTGTGCATCAGGTCGAGCTGGATCGTCTCCGGGCTGCGCAGGCCCTTCACCATGCCGACGACGACAGGGAAGAAGGAGAGATAGGTCGAGATCAGCGCCTTCGGCAACAGCCCGGAAATGCCGATGGCGTTGAGGACGACGATAATCATCGGCGCGATTGCGAGGATCGGGATCGTCTGGCTGGCGATGACCCAGGGCATCAGCGAGCGGTCCATGGCGCGGTTATGCACGATGCCGACTGCCAGGAGGATGCCGAGTGCTGCACCGATGCCGAAGCCGAGCAGGGTCGCCGAGAGCGTGATCCAGGCGTGGTAGACGAGGCTGCGCTTGGAGGTGATCGCCTTGTTGAAGGTGGTGTCCCAGATTTCGGCGATCACCTGGTGCGGCGCCGGCAGGACCGGACGTTCTTGCACCATGGTGTTGCGCACGATGTCGGAAAAGCTGATCTCGGTGCCGGCGCGGGCTGCCGTATCACGCTCGAACGGCGCGTTGAGGAAGACGACCGCGACATACCAGATGGCGATCAGCAGCAGGACGACGGTGCCGACCGGCACCAACTTGTCCCTGATGAAACTTGGTTCCTGCATCGTCACGCCTTTCCGCTTGCGGGCAACAACATCAGGCCCATGGCGACGATGCCGAGAAGCACGCCGGCGGCCTGGGTGAGGCTCAGTCGTTCGCCGAACACCGTGAAGGCGATGACATTGACCATCACGAGCTGCACGATCGCCGACAGCGAGATGGCAAGGCCGAGGCCGCCCTCGCGCATGAGCTTCACCATGATGATGTTGCCGACCACGTAGAGCCCGAGTGCCAGGAAGAGCATGCCGAGGTTATTGTTGGAGACATAGGCGCGCGAGGCCGTGGCGCCGCCAAGGAAGATCGTCGTTGCGAGCAGCATCCAGAGGCCGAAGGCAAGGTTCATGCCCGCACCTCCCTGCCGCGCCAGCGATAGAGGATATCCGGCAGTTGCTCTTCGTTGTCGCCGTCGGTCCGCCGTACCGCCTTAAAGCCCTGGTGCTCGTAGAAGCGCTGGGCGTCACGGTTGTTTTCGAAGGTCCAAAGGCTCAACTCGTCCGGTGACATCGCCTTGGCGGTGTCGATCAGCCGGGCGCCAATGCCGGCGCCACGGTGCCTCTCGTCGATGTAGAGCGCAGTGACGTGGTGGTCGTCGGAGAGGGAGAGGAAGCCGGCGATCTTGCCATCCTCCTCCGCCAGGAACACGGTGCGTTCGGCAAAGACGGTTTCGGCGTAATAGCGTTCGACATCGGCATGCTCGTGCACCCGCGGCATCCAGGCCGTCGCGTCGATCCAGCGGTTGAGAATGCCGGCGCAGGCGGCCATGTCGGTCTGTTCGGCCCGGCGGATGCCGATGCTATTCGTCATAGCTGTGTCCCGCGCGCAGGCCTTCGCGGACGCGATGGGCGATTTCGAGGAACTCGGGCGTTTCGCGAATGCCGAGCGGCCGTTCGCGCGGCAGCGGCGATTCGATCACGTCGGTGACGCGGCCGGGACGGGGGCTCATCACCACGATCTTGGTTGAGAGGTAGACGGCCTCGGGGATCGAATGGGTGACGAAACAGATCGTCTTGTTGGTGCGGGCCCAGAGCTTCAAGAGCTGTTCGTTGAGGTGGTCGCGCACGATCTCGTCGAGTGCACCGAAGGGCTCGTCCATCAGAAGCAGATCGGCGTCGAAGGCGAGTGCGCGGGCGATCGAGGCGCGCTGCTGCATGCCGCCGGAGAGCTGCCAGGGATATTTCTTGCCGAAGCCCGTGAGGTTGACGAGGTCGAGCGTGCGCTCGATGCGCGCCTTCTTCTCTTCCTTCGAATAGCCCATGATCTCGAGCGGCAGGGCGATGTTGTTTTCGATCGTGCGCCAGGGATAGAGCGCGGCGGCCTGGAAGACATAGCCATAGGCGCGCTCCTTGCGCGCTTCCTCGGGCGTCATGCCGTTGACGCTGATCTTGCCGGACGTCGCTTTTTCAAGATCGGCGATCACGCGCAGGAAGGTCGTCTTGCCGCAACCGGAAGGACCGATGAAGGAAACGAAGTCACCCTTGGCGACATCCAGGTTGACGCCGGTCAGCGCATGGACGGGGCCATCGGCGGTGTCGAAAGTCAGGCAGAGGTCCCGGGCCGAAACCACGGATGCGGTATTGGACGTCATCGGCGAATACTCATTCTGGCTGGTCTGTGTCAGACTGCTATCCGGACCGGCAACATGCAATCGCGGATTTGGGTGCGAAGCCGTTTGTTGCTGGTTTTTCAGGGAATTCTGGAGAACGCTCATGTCTCGATCATCCAATCCGGGCTGTCGCGTGGTTCGTCCTGAAGGCGCCGTGGCCGGCCAGCAGGGGCTCAACTATTTCGAGGGCATTGCGGCGGAGACCGTCGGGGCGACAGGGCTCTGCATGCACATCGTGACGATCCCGCCCGGCGCGCGCGCCAAGGCGCATCTGCACGAGAGCCACGAGACGGCGATCTACGTGCTTTCCGGAGAGGCCTGGACCTGGTTTGGCGAGAGGCTTGAGGAGCACGTCGTCGCTCGGGCCGGCGAGATGGTCTACATCCCCGCCGGCGTGCCGCACCTGGCGGAGAACCGCTCGAACGCGCCCTGTTCGGCCGTCATCGCGCGCACGGACCCGAACCAGCGCGAAAGCCTCGTGCTGCTGCCCGAGCTCGATCACCTCGTGCCCGGCTGACGGCTCCCAGGCCGAAGCGCCCCGCCAAGGTGGCGGGACATGTCCGGTGGGACAGAGCGGCGCGAAGACGTGCAAGCCGCGAAACATGAGGCCTCAGACGCCCGTGGCCGGAATGCCGGTGCGCTGGACAGCGCGGGGGGCAGTGACTTCCTTCCAGGTCGAAAGGGCGGAGCTGACGGCCGGGAAGGGGTCGCGTCGGACGAACTCGCCGTGGCCCTCGCGGGTCTTGATCGTGCTTTCCTCGATCGCGACGACGCCGCGGGTGAGGGTGAAGCGTGGCAGGCCTTTGACTTCCTTGCCCTCGAAGACGTTATAGTCGATCGCCGACTGCTGGCTTTTGGCGGAGATCGTCTTGGTGCGCTTCGGATCCCAGACGACGAGGTCGGCATCGGCGCCGACGAGGATCGCGCCTTTCTTCGGATAGATGTTGAGGATCTTGGCGATGTTGGTCGAGGTCACGGCCACGAACTCGTTCATGGTGATGCGGCCGGTGTTGACGCCGTGGGTCCACAGCATCGGCATGCGGTCTTCGAGGCCGCCGGTGCCGTTCGGGATCTTGGTGAAATCACCGACGCCGAAGCGCTTCTGCTCGGAGGTAAAGGCGCAATGGTCCGTCGCCACCACCTGCAGCGAGCCCGAAGCAAGGCCGGCCCAGAGCGAATCCTGATGCAGCTTGTTGCGGAAGGGCGGTGACATCACGCGGCGGGCCGCATGGTCCCAATCCTTGTTGAAATATTCGGTCTCGTCGAGCGTCAGGTGTTGGATCAACGGTTCGCCGAAGACGCGCATGCCCTTGGAGCGGGCGCGGCGGATCGCTTCGTGCGCCTGTTCGCAGGACGTGTGGACGATGTAGACGGGGCATCCCGCCATGTCGGCGATCATGATCGCGCGGTTGGTCGCTTCGCCTTCGACTTCGGCAGGACGCGAATAGGCGTGCGCTTCAGGGCCGTTGTTGCCCTCGGCGAGCAGCTTTGCCTGCAGCTGGGCGACGACGTCGCCGTTTTCGGCGTGCACCAAGGGCAGCGCGCCAAGGGCGGCGCAGCGCTGGAAGGACGAGAACATCTCGTCGTCATCCACCATCAGCGCGCCCTTATAGGCCATGAAGTGCTTGAAGGTGTTGATGCCCTTGTCCTTGACGATGGTCTCCATCTCGTTGAAGACCTGCTCGCTCCACCAGGTGATCGCCATGTGGAAGGAGTAGTCGCAGTTGGCGCGGGTGGACTTGTTGTCCCACATGGTGAGCGCTTCGAGCAGCGACTGGTTGGGCGAGGGCAGCGCGAAATCGACCACCATGGTCGTGCCGCCGGCAAGGGCCGCACGCGTGCCGCTTTCGAAATCGTCGGAGGAATAGGTGCCCATGAAGGGCATTTCGAGATGCGTATGCGGGTCGATGCCGCCGGGCATGATGTAGCAGCCGCTCGCATCGAGCGTTTCGTCGCCCGACAGGTTCGGGCCGATCTCGACGATCTTTCCGCCCTCGATCTTGACGTCCGCCTTGTAGGTCAGGTCGGCCGTGACGATGGTTCCACCCTTGATGACAGTGCTCATGATTGTTCCTCGCGATTGCGCTTCCGGCAGCCAGGCAGCCGCCACGAAAAAGGGCGGAACTTTCGTCCCGCCCGCAAACTCATTCGACGATTTCGGCCGTTTCGACGACGGCGTGGAAGAGGACGTCGGCCCCGGCGCTGGCCCACTCCCTGGAGATGTCCTCTGCCTCGTTGTGGCTGAGGCCTCCGACGCAGGGGCACATGATCATCGTCGTCGGCGCGACCTTCGCGGCCCAGCAGGCGTCATGCCCGGCGCCTGAGATGAGGTTCATGTGGCTGTAGCCGAGGTGCTCGGCGGCGTTGCGCACGGCACTGACCAGCTTCGGGTCGAAGGTGACCGGCTCGAAGTGGCCGATCGCCTCGATGGAACAGCCGACGCCGAGCACGTCGGTGATTTTTGGCGCTTCGGCCTCGATCTTGGCGCGCATGCGGTCGAGCTTGGCCTTGTCGGGCGAGCGGATGTCGACGGTGAAGACCACTTTGCCCGGCAAGACGTTGCGGGAGTTGGGCGAGAAAAACACCTGGCCGACGCCGCCGACGGCGCCCGGCTGGTTTTCCATCGCGACGCCCTGGACCATTTCCAGGATGCGGGCCATGGCAAGGCCGGCGTTGACGCGCATGTTCATCGGGGTCGAACCCGTATGGGCTTCGCGGCCGGTCAGCGTGAACTCCAGCCACCACAGGCCCTGACAGTGGGTGACGACGCCGATGTCCTTGCCCTCGGCTTCGAGGATCGGGCCCTGCTCGATGTGATATTCGAAATAGGCGTGCATCTTGCGGGCGCCAACTTCTTCGTCGCCGAGCCAGCCGATGCGCTTCAACTCGTCGCCGAAGGTCTTTCCTTCCGGGTCCTTGCGGCCATAGGCGAAGTCCTGGGTAAGCACGCCGGCAAAGACACCGGACGCAAGCATGGCCGGCGCAAAGCGCGCGCCTTCCTCGTTGGTCCAGTTGGTGACGACGACGGGGTGCTTGGTCTTGATTCCGAGATCGTTCATCGAGCGAACGACCTCAAGGCCGGAGAGCACGCCGAGCACGCCGTCATACTTGCCGCCGGTCGGCTGGGTATCGAGGTGTGAGCCGATATAGACGGGCAGGGCATCCGGGTCGGTGCCGGGGCGGGTGAAGAACATATTGCCCATGGTGTCTACGCCCATGGTAAGGCCGGCCTTTTCGCACCAGGACTGGAACAGCCGGCGCCCTTCGGCGTCCTCGTCGGTCAGTGTCTGCCGGTTGTTGCCACCCGCGACACCAGGGCCGATCTTTGCCATTTCCATAAGTGAATCCCACAGGCGGTCGGCATTGACGCGCATGTTCTCGCCAGGTGCAGCCACGGCGGTCTCCTCATCTTTTCAGGGCTTTGCCTTGATCGGCGCGCCCTTATGTTCCCGTGGTCAAATCCAGGCTTGGTTTTTTCTGGTGCCCTTCGATCAGCCGTTGCCTTTGGCGGTGAACTGGCTGATAATTTGACCGGTTGGTAAACATTACAACTTCCGTTGCGGCACTCAAGCCGGAAAAACAAAAAAACGAAGTTGTTGCCCAAGAAGATGGCGAGGCCAGAAATTGGGCAGCCGGTTCCTGCGCGACGAGGCGCGGGCATCGCCAGGGGGACAGATGGTATTACCGAGAGCGGCCAGGACCCAGAGGCGGACCCGGATACAGGGGGAGAAGGAAGAGCGCATTCTCGAGGCGGCGCTCGAAGTCTTTTCCGCCAACGGTTTTCGCGGCTCGACCGTCGACCAGATCGCCGAAGTGGCGGGCATGTCGAAGCCCAATCTGCTCTATTATTTCCGCACCAAGGAGGCGATGCACCGGGCGCTGATCGACCGCGTGCTCGACACCTGGCTTGACCCCTTGCGGGAGTTCAACGCCGAGGGGAACCCGGTCGCCGAGATCCGCAGCTATATCCGACGCAAGCTCGAAATGGCGCGCGACTATCCGCGCGAAAGCCGGCTCTTCGCCAACGAAGTGCTGCAGGGGGCGCCGCATATCGAGGACGAACTCAAAGGGCCCTTGAAGTCGCTGGTCGACGAGAAGGCCGAGGTGATCCGCGCCTGGGCCAAGGCGGGCAAGATCGCCAAATGCGATCCCTATCACCTGATCTTCGCGATCTGGTCCACCACCCAGCATTACGCCGACTTCGACGTGCAGGTGCGCGCCGTGCTCGGCCAGGGCAATGCCGGGGATGGACGTTTCGAGGATGCGGCACGCTTTCTCGAGCGGCTGTTCGTCGACGGGCTGCAGGTGAGCGAGCAGCCGGCGGCCTGAGCCGCTCTTTCTGATTTTCAATCGGGCAGCAGCGCCATCAAGAGCAAGCCGCAGGCGGTGGTGAGCGCGCCGGCAAGCACCGGCAGGCTGGTCCAGCCGTGACCGAGCAGACCTTCGAGCAGGATGATGAAGCTCGGCGTCAGGTAGCCGTAGCCGAGCACCTTCGATGCCGGCAGCCGCATCGAGGCGTATTGCAGGAGCAGGAAGGTGATCGCGGTCGTAACCACGGCAAGATAGAGCACGGCCATCCAGACGATTGCCGGAAGTGCGGCAAAATCGGCGGTGACGAGGCCGACGCCGCCGGGCACCAGCAGCCAGGGCACGGTGAAGACCGCTACCCAGAAGCCGAAGGCGAAGGGACTTTCCTCTCGGCCGAACTTGCGGATCAGCGGCACATAGACCGCGTGGCAGACGACGCCAACGAAGAAGATCAGTTCGCCCTGGCCGACGTCGAAGGCAAGGATCGCGCCGACATCGGCGCGAAAGATCACCCAGACGGCGCCAAGGGCGGCGATGATGAGCCCGGCGAGCACGCCCGGGCGGGTATGCTGACCGAGCAACACGAACGCGAATCCGGCGCTCAAGAGCGGCATCAGCGTGAAGACCGCGCCTGTCGAAACCGGGCTGGTGAACTCCAGCGCCTTGAACATCGTCAGCATGTAGACAGCGATCAGCCCGCCGAGGATCACAAAGCGCCATGCTTGCCTGGGGAAATGAAGGGGAACGCGGGCATAGCCGAAGGTGAGCAGGCCAAGGACCACGACGGTCAACAGATAGCGCCAGAGCGTCAGCGGCCCGGCGCCCATATGTTGGGTGGCAAGGCCGCCGAAGGAAAAGGAGCCGGCGATCAGGACGGCGAAGGTCATCATCGCCAGGTGCGCCTTCAGCTTCTCGGCGCCTTTCGCATGAACCTGGTGCGCGGTTTTCGGGGAGACGTCCTGTTTCATGCGGGCTTCCGGATTGGATCGGCGGCGAGGGCGGGAAGGATCTCTACTACTAGATCATTTCAGCGCCTGATTGAAACCGTGAAAAGATCCAACGGCTTGAACGTATGCAACGTCGGGCGTGAAACTGTTTCACGCTTTCAAGCGTTGCCTTACGCGTTTGACGGGGCTGGCTGCAAGGCCTCGGAGATGCGTGCGGCGTCCTCGACGATCCAGGTTTCGAGCGTCGCCTGCCGGCCGCGCAGGCCGATGTCCAGTCGCTCGTGCCCTTCGATCACCAGGCCCGCACGGTTGACGAGCTCGGCCGAGACGGCCAGTTGCACGTCATGTTCCTTGGCGAGGCCCTCCAGCCGGCTCGCGGTGTTGATGGTATCGCCGACCGCCGTCAGCGATGTCGCCTGGCCGTAGCCGATCTCGCCGATGATCGCCGGGCCTGCGTGCAGGCCCATGGCGATGCGCAGCGGTTCGTCGAGCTCGCCGCGGAAGGTCTGGTTCAGCGTCTCGAGGCCCTTGGATATGCGCACGGCGGCGGCAAGCGACTGACGGCAGGCCTCGGTATAGGTGCTCTTCAGGCCGAAGATAGCCAAAGCGCCGTCGCCAATGAACTTGTCGATGACGCCACCGGAATCCTCGACCGCTTCGCCCACCATCTCGAAGTAGCGGTTGAGCAGGAACACGGTGTCGAAAGGCAGCTTGTGTTCGGCAATGCTGGTGAAGCCGCGCAGGTCGCAGAAGAGCACGGCGATGCGCCGCTCGCGGCCTTCGCCGCCTTCGCGTCCGATCTGCTTCTTGATGCCGAGGCTGTCGCTGTCGAGGATCGGCACGACCGTCACATTGTGCACCGGGCGGAACTGGCAGGCGAGGCGGACATTGTCGGGTGCGCCGATCCGCGTGAGGGTCGCAAGCTCGGCATCCTCGGGCGGCGGCTGGTCTTCGAGGCCCTGGATGATGCGCACGCGGCAGGTCGAGCATCGGCCACGGCCGCCGCAGACCGAGACATGTGCAATGCCGGCCGCGCGGCTTGCTTCGAGCACGCTGAAGCCGAGATTGACGGTGGCGACCCGGCCGTCGGGGTAGCGGACGCGAATGCGCCCACCCTTCGGCATGGCCCGCAGCAGGAAGGTGCCGGCGATCAGGCCGCCAAAGCCGAAATAGAGGCCGAGCCGAATATCCTCGAGGAGCGTCAGGTCGAACTGAGGCTTCGAATAGGAACGGTCGCCGTAGCCGCCATGTTCGGCGTAACCGTCCTCCATCGAGCGGGCGCCGCTGACGAAGCCGAGCAATGCGAAGATCGGCACCAGGATCGCGACCGTGTAGAGCAGGATTTCGTAGCGCGGGAACCAGGCCCGGCCGCGCATCCAGAACCAGGCCCCGAGGCAGCCGTGGCCCCAGACGAGCAGCAGGGCGACGGACTGCCTGATGGCGTTGAACGAATTCGACCAGAGCGTGCGGAGCATGTCCGGATAGTCGGCGTCGATCCCGGTGAGGAGCGGCTCGACGCGCGCGGCGGTGACATGGCCGATCAGCAGGAAGGGCAGGCTGAGACCGAAGACGATCTTCAGCGCCTCGCGCGCCGGCATCCTGAGCGTCTGCCGGCGATAGATGCTTTCGAGCGCCATGACGAAGTGCAAAAGCAGGGCGCCATAGAGCAGCACCGTGCCGGGCAGGCTGTGCCAGATGAGATTGAAGCCCCTGCGGGCGGTTTCCATCGCCTCGATGGAGATCAGGCCGAGCGAATGATTGAAGAAATGCGCCAGGACGAACGTACCGAGGATGGCCCCGGAGACGAGGTGAATTCGCTTGCGTCGGTTGGCCGAAATGATCGTCAAGCAACAAGTCCGGCTCTGCCGGAGCGTCGTCCGGCTGCAGTGTCAAAACCGTCGGAGACAGCGCTACGGCCCTGATCGAGCCGGCGGCGCACCCCGTATGAGTTCTCCCTTATTATCCAGATCGTGCGAGCCGACAACTTACCATTTTTACACAATCTGTTTCGTTTTCGTGTCCTGTTCGTTATCGGCTGGGAAGGCTATTCAGCTCTGTTGGCCACCTGCTTCGATCGTCTTGGCGCCCATCCAACGCAATGCCGCCTCATTCCATCATCGGCGGCAGGCGTGCGGCCAGCGTATCGATGAGCAGCCGCAGCTTTGACGGCATGTACTGGGTCTTCGGCCAGACGACATAGGTGCCGTAGGACAGCGCCGGCGTGTCCGTGAGTATCCGCACCAACGAGCCAGAGGCGATGGCGTTGCGAACGAGCCAGCAGGGCAGCCAGGCTATGCCGAAGCCGCCGGCTGCCGCATCGGCGATCGACGTCAGGTCGTCGAGCCGCAGCCGCGATGGCGGCGTGACGGTTCGCACCTGCGTCCCCTTTCCCGGAAAGGACCAGGCGTGCGGCTGACCGCTGCGCCGATACAGGATCGCCTGATGGGACATCAGGTCGTCGATCGTTTCCGGGGTGCCGTTTGCTTCGAGATAGGCCGGCGAGGCGCAGACGGTCATGCGCTGGTCGACGATCTTTCGCGTCATCAGGTCCGGTTCACTGCGCAGCGGACCGGTGCGGATGGCGAGGTCGAAGCCGTCCTCGACGAGATCGACGTTGCGGTCGCTGAAATTGAGGTCGAACTCCAGGCGCGGGTGTGTCCGCAGCAGTTCCGACAGCAGCGGCATGACGCATTGGCGTCCGAAATGCACCGGCATCGACAGGCGCAGGCGGCCCTGGATCTCCTGCTTGCCGGATTCCAGCAACGCTTCGCCGGCCCGGATTTCACCGAGCGCCCGCAGGCAGTTTTCGTAGAAAAGCTGGCCCTCGTCGGTGAGGCTCTGGGTGCGCGTGGTGCGGTGGAAGAGGCGGACGCCCAACCGCTGTTCGAGCTTGGCAACGGTCTTACCAACCGCGGAGCGCGACAGGTTGAGCCTTTCGGCAGCGGCGGAAAACCCGCCGGCGTCAGCCGCTTCCACGAACACCGAGACACCATTGAGGTCGCTCATATTTGTATCCTTCAGGGAACCAATATGTCGAAATCATATCGCAACTGGAGAGATAATTTCAACGCTATGGTTTCTTCATCTGATCGAACCGATGAAAGGAAAGACCATGGCAAGACTGATGAAGGAATGGACCATCGACAGGTTCGGCGCCGCCAACCTGAAACTTACCGAACGGCGCGTTCCGGAGGCCGGTCCGGGCGAGGTGCTCGTTCGCACGACCGCCCTGTCGCTCAATTTCCGCGACAAGCTGGTCCTGGAAAACGGCATGGGCATGCCGCTTTCCTTCCCTTTCGTGCCGGGCTCCGACATGGCCGGCGTGGTCGAAGCGGTCGGCCGGGGCGTCACCCGCTTCCAGCCGGGCGATCGGGTCATCTCCGTCTTCGATCCCACCTGGATCGACGGCCAGAAGCCGGGCACGGCCCGTCACCCCACCTCCTTCGCGCTCGGCGGTCTCAATCCGGGTGTCGCTTCGCAATATGTCGCCTTTCCGGAGGGCTGGTTCGTGAAGGCGCCTGAAAGCCTTGACGACGCTGAGGCGAGCACCTTGCCCTGTGCCGGGGTGACGGCCTGGTTCGCACTGGTCGAGAAGGGGCATCCGAAGGCCGGCGACCGCGTCGTCGTGCAGGGCACCGGCGGCGTATCGCTGTTCGGCCTGCAGATCGCAAAGGCACATGGCGCCGAGGTTATCGTCACGTCGGCGAGCCAGGAAAAGCTCGAGCGCGCGCTTGCTCTGGGCGCCGACCATGGCATCAACCGCGTGAGCGAGGATTGGGCGGAGCGCGTTCTTGAGATCACCGGCGATCGCGGCGCGGACCATATCCTGGAGATCGCCGGTGGCGCCAATCTCGGCAAGTCGCTGCAAGCTGTGGCCGTGCAAGGGCGGATTTCGGTCATCGGGGTATTCGAGGGCGCCGAGATCTCTGCGCCGGTGACCCCGGTTCTTCTGAAATCGCCCGTGATCCAGGGCATCGGCGTCGCCCATCGCCGGGCATTGGAAGATCTTGTCGGCGCCATCGATCGGACAGGGATCAAGCCGGTGATCGACGCGCGCTACCGGTTCTCCGAATTGCCGGACGCGCTGGCGCATCTCGACCGCGGTCCGTTCGGCAAGGTGGTCGTCGAGGTCTGAGTTGAACGACGAAGCCGCCGGCTGGAGGCCCGGCGGCTTCGTTCGATGCGGTGCGGGCAAACCCGCTCGGGTACCGTTATTCCGCGGCCTGGCGGGCCATCGGGTTGTTCGGGTGCGTGGTCCAGTTGGCGTAGTTCGGATCAACCGGCTTGCCGGTACGCTGATCGATCGTGCCGACCGGCAGCTCTTCCATGGTGATGCAGTTTTCGACGGGACAGACGTTGACGCAGAGATTGCAGCCGACGCATTCGTCTTCCATCACCTCGAAGTGGCGTACGCCGTTGACGAACTGCGTGATCGCCTGGTGCGAGGTATCCTCGCAGGCGATGTGGCAGCGACCGCACTTGATGCAGGCATCCTGGTCGATCTTCGCCTTGGCGATGTAGTTGAGGTTCAGGTACTGCCAGTCGGTGACGTTCGGGACCGCGCGCCCGGTGATGTCGTCGAGGTCGCGGTGACCCTTGGCGTCCATCCAGTCGGAAAGGCCCGAGATCATTTCCTGGACGATCTTGAAGCCGTAGGTCATGGCTGCCGTGCAGACCTGAACGTTGCCGGCACCGAGCGCCAGGAACTCGGCTGCATCGCGCCAGGTGGTGATGCCGCCGATGCCGGAGATCGGCAGGCCATAGGTTTCCGGATCGCGGGCGATCTCGGCGACCATGTTGAGCGCGATCGGCTTCACCGCCGGGCCGCAATAGCCGCCGTGGGTACCCTTGCCGCCAACCGTCGGGTTCGGCGCGAAGTTGTCGAGATCGACCGAGACGATCGAGTTGATCGTGTTGATCAGCGACACGGCGTCGGTGCCGCCGGCCTTGGCGGCACGGGCGGGCTTGCGGATGTCGGTGATGTTGGGCGTCAGCTTGGTGATGACGGGCATGCGCGTGTACTGCTTGCACCAGCGCACGACCATTTCGATATATTCCGGCACCTGGCCGACCGCAGCACCCATGCCGCGCTCGGACATGCCGTGCGGACAGCCGAAGTTGAGTTCGATGCCGTCGGCACCGGTTTCCTCGACCAGCGGCAGGATCGCCTTCCACGCCTCTTCCTCGCAGGGCACCATGATCGAAGCGATCAGGGCGCGATCCGGCCAGTTCATCTTCACCTGCTTCATTTCGCGCAGGTTCACATAAAGGTCGCGGTCGGTGATGAGCTCGATGTTGTTCAAGCCCAGCAGCCGGCGGTCGGCGCCCCAGATCGCGCCGTAGCGCGGTCCGTTGACGTTGACGACCGGCGGGCCCTCCTCGCCGAGCGTCTTCCAGACGACGCCGCCCCAGCCCGCCTTGAAGGCGCGCTCGACGTTATAGGCCTTGTCCGTCGGCGGCGCGGATGCCAGCCAGAACGGGTTCGGGGATTTGATGCCGACGAAATTGTTGCGAAGATCAGCCATTGGTTTCTCCTCCCGATCCCTTAGGCAACTGCGCTCGCGCGCGGCTGAGCCGCGGCGAAGGCCCGATTGATCGATTCAGCCGCGTCGCGGCCCATGGCGACGGCCGAGACCGTGAGGTCTTCACCGCCGAGCACACAGTCGCCGCCGGCCCAGACGTTGGGGAGCGACGTGCGCCCTTCGGCGTCGGCAACGATCCGGCCGCCTTCGAGCTGCAGCGCGCCGAGGCCGGCGCCGAGGAAGCTCTGGCCGATCGCCTTGAAGATCTGGTCGGCGGCAATGATACCGGTTTCCCCGGTTGCCGTCAGCTTTCCGTCTTCAAGCGTCGTATATTCCAGCTCGATGCCGGCGACCTTGCCGTCCTTCTCGGCGATGCGCTTGGGCTGCAGCCAATGGCGGATAGTGACGCCCTTGGAGGCCGCCAGGTCCTGTTCGAACTCGGAGGCGTTCATGTGTTCCTTGCCGCGGCGATAGCAGATCGTCACCTCTTCGGCGCCGAGCAACTTGGCTTGCACCGCCGCGTCGATGGCGGTCATGCCGCCGCCGAGAACGACGACGCGGCGCCCGACCGCAATGTCGGCCTTGGTCTTCGACTGGCGAAGCGCTGCGATGAAGTCGACGGCGTCGTCAACGCCTTCGGCATTTTCACCTTCGAGGCGCAACGCGTTGACGCCGGCGAGGCCGAGGCCGAGGAAGACGCCGTCATATTGCTCCGAGAGGTCGGCAAGGGTGAATTCGCGGCCGAGTGCCTGCCCATGGCGCACTTCGATGCCGCCGATCGCCAGCACGTAGTCGACTTCCTTCTGGGCGAAGTCATCGACCGACTTGTAGGCGGCAATGCCGTATTCGTTGAGGCCGCCGGACTTCGGACGGGCATCGTAGATCACGACGTCGTGGCCCTTGATGGCGAGCCGATGGGCGGCAGCAAGACCGGCCGGGCCGGCGCCGACGACGGCGACCTTATGGCCGGAGCTTTCCGCGCGGGTGTAGAACTGCTTGTTTTCCTTCATCGCCACGTCGGTCGCATAGCGCTGCAGGCGGCCGATCTCGACCGGGCGCTCCTCGGCGGCGTTGCGAACGCAGGCCTGTTCGCAGAGCGTCTCGGTGGGACAGACGCGGGCGCACATGCCGCCGAGAATATTCTGATCGAAGATCGTCTTGGCCGATCCGATCGGATTGCCCGTCGATATCTGCCGAATGAACAGCGGGATATCGATGGAGGTGGGACAGGCCGTCATGCACGGCGCGTCATGACAGAAATAACAGCGGTCGGAAGCGACGAGGGCCTCGTGCTTGTCGAGCGGCGGATGCAGGTCGGAGAAATTGCTCTCGTACTCCCCGAGCGGCAGGCGGCCGCCGAGGATCCCAGATTGTGTCGTTCCCATTTTTGGCTCCCAATGTTTTCTCAGGATGATGGAACGGTAACACGCTTTATTTTTTTATCAAACGGTAAAAATTTGGGGCCGAAACGGGCAAAAAGCCTTGTGCTCCCGGGCTTTGGAGCAGACCTGCCAAGCCCTTGTTCTTGGCCGATGTTTGACAGCGCGGGGCAATAGTGGCAGCAGATCATGGGGGAACGGAGAACAGCGATGGCGCGCAGGGGCGAGGCGAACAACAGGCTTGACGATGCTGCCCGGGCTGGCTGGCTATACTATGTCGCCGGCCGAACCCAGGACGAGATCGCGACCGTCATGGGGATCTCGCGCCAGTCGGCGCAGCGGCTGGTTTCGCTCGCCATGTCCGAGCGGCTGATCAAGGTCCGGCTCGACCATCCGATCGCGGCCTGCCTGGAAGCGGCGGCAGGTCTTCGCGACAAATACGGGCTGAAACATGTGGAGGTGGTGCCGAGCGATCCGGGCTCGACCTCGACGACCGTCGGCATCGCGGAGGCGGGTGCTGCCGAGATCGAGCGCTGGCTGAAATCGCCGGAGCCGCAGGTGCTGGCGATCGGTACCGGCCGCACGCTGAAGGCGGCGGTCGACCAGTTGCCGCCGATGGAATGTCCGCAGCACCGGATCGTTTCGCTCACCGGCAATATCGGCCTCGACGGTTCGGCCGCCTATTACAACGTCATCTTCAGCATGGCCGATGCGGTCAAGGCGCGGCATTTTCCGATGCCGCTGCCGGTGCTTGCCGCTTCGGCCGAGGAGCGCGAGGTGCTGCACAGCCAGAGCCTGGTGCAGGTGGCGCTCAAGCTCGGCGCCGAGGCCAATGTCGCCTTCGTCGGTGTCGGCGAACTCGGGCCCGATGCACCGCTCTGCCAGGACGGGTTTCTGGCGCAAGAGGAGATGGCCGGCCTGACCAAGGCGGGTGCTGCGGGCGAGATCTGCGGCTGGATGTTCGATCATGACGGCGCGTTGCTCTCGGGCAGCTTCAACGAGCGCGTCGCCTCCGTTCCCTTGCCGCCGCGCGACAAGGCCTCGGTGATCGGGCTTGCCAAGGGCCGGCGCAAATATGAGGCGCTGAGGGCGGCGGTAAAGGGCGGCATCATCAACGGCCTTATCACCGATGAGGCGACTGCGAGCTATCTGCTCAACGCTTGAGCGTAATGCGAAACGTTTGAAAAGGCCGGCCGATGCGCCGGCCTTTCGCATTTGCGTAACGAAAAAATCGGCAGTCAAAACAATCTTCTAATGTTCCCGTGTGCAGCGCAGCAACGATTGCACATTGACATTTTGTCACGAGAAGTGAGTAATTGCCCATGAGCGAGGCAAATGCTCAATTTCTTCTGGGAGGAAGTCGATGAACTTGAGAACTTTCCTGCTGGGCACGTGCTCGGCAGTCGCACTGTCGGGTCTGGCCCAAGCAGAAACCCTGACGATCGCGACCGTGAACAACGGCGACATGATCCGGATGCAGAAGCTGACGGAAGATTTCACGTCCAAGAATCCGGACATTCAGCTCGAGTGGGTAACGCTTGAGGAAAACGTGCTGCGCCAGCGCGTGACGACCGATATCGCCACCAAGGGCGGCCAGTACGACATCATGACGATCGGCACCTATGAAGTGCCGATCTGGGCGAAGCAGGGCTGGCTGCTGCCGCTCGACAATCTCGGCGCCGACTACGATGTCGACGACCTGCTGCCGGCAATCCGCTCGGGCCTCACCATCGACGGCAAGCTCTATGCAGCACCCTTCTACGGCGAAAGCTCGATGGTGATGTATCGCAAGGACCTGTTCGAAAAGGCCGGGCTGACGATGCCCGACGCGCCGACCTGGGACTTCATCGCCGACGCGGCGCGCAAGATCACTGACAAGAACGCCGAAGTCTACGGCATCTGCCTGCGCGGCAAGGCCGGCTGGGGCGAGAACATGGCCTTCCTGACGGCGACCGCAAACGCCTTCGGCGCCCGCTGGTTCGACGAAAACTGGAAGCCGCAGTTCGACCAGCCCGAATGGAAGAACGCGCTCGACTTCTACGTCAAGCTGATGAACGACGCCGGACCGCCCGGCGCATCCTCGAACGGCTTCAACGAGAACCTGTCGCTGTTCCAGACGGGCAAGTGCGGCATGTGGATCGACGCGACGGTGGCTGCGTCCTTCGTCACAAATCCGAAGGAATCGACCGTTGCCGACAAGGTCGGCTTTGCGCTTGCTCCCGACACCGGTCTTGGCAAGCGCGGCAACTGGCTCTGGGCCTGGAACCTCGCGATCCCCGCCGGCTCGCAGAAAGTCGCCTCGGCCGAGAAGTTCATCTCCTGGGCAACCGGCAAGGACTACCTGAAGCTGGTCGCCGACAAGGAAGGCTGGGCGAACGTGCCTCCGGGCACGCGCACCTCGCTCTACGCCAACCCCGAGTACCAGAAGGCGGCACCGTTCGCGAAGATGACGCTCGACTCGATCAACGCGGCCGATCCGAAGAACCCGGCGGTCAAGCCGGTTCCCTATGTCGGCGTGCAGTTCGTGGCGATCCCGGAATTCCAGGGTCTCGGCACGGCGGTCGGCCAGCAGTTCTCGGCAGCGCTTGCCGGACAGATGAGCGTCGACCAGGCGCTTGCCAGCGCCCAGCAGCTCACCGAGCGTGAGATGACCAAGGCTGGCTACATCAAGTGAGGCTCCCAAGGGCCCGGGGTGCTGGCCGCGAATGGCCGGCGCCCCGGTAATTCTCCTCCGGGCAGCTCTCCTGGAGGATTTTCCGCGGCGCGCGCGGCGAGCCCCGCGCGCCCGGTCCGAGCTCTCGAACACGCGTTGAATTCCATCATTTGGGGGACGCCATGGCGACCTTGCACACACGCTCCGCCGCGCGGCTGATGATCGCGCCTTCGGTGCTTCTGCTTCTGGCCTGGATGATCGTTCCCCTGGCCATGACGATCTATTTCTCGTTCCTGCGCTACAATCTGTTGATGCCGGGCATGGAAGAGTTCACCGGCTTCACGAACTACAAATACTTCCTGACCGATCCTGCTTTCTTCCAGGCGATCTTCAACACGCTGGCGATCGTGCTCGGCGTCTTGTTCATCACCGTCGTCGGCGGCATCGCACTTGCGCTGCTTCTCGACCAGCCGATGTTCGGGCAGGGGATTGTGCGCATCCTCGTCATTGCTCCCTTCCTGATCATGCCGACGGTGGCAGCGCTCGTCTGGAAGAACATGTTCATGAACCCGGTCAACGGGCTCTTTGCCTGGATCGCCAAGCTCTTCGGGCTGCAGCCCTTCGACTTCCTCGCCAATGCGCCGTTGATGTCGGTTATCCTGATCGTCGCCTGGCAATGGCTGCCCTTTGCGACGCTCATCCTTCTGACGGCACTGCAGTCGCTCGACGAGGAGCAGAAGGAAGCAGCCCAGATGGACGGCGCCGGCGCCTGGAGCCGCTTCATCTACCTGGTGCTGCCGCATCTTTCCCGCGCGATCACGGTCGTCATTCTCATCCAGACGATCTTCCTGCTCTCGGTCTTTGCCGAAATCCTGGTCACCACCAATGGCGGCCCGGGCACGCAGAGCACCAACCTGACCTTCCTCGTCTATGCGCAGGCTCTGCTGCAGTTCGACGTGGGTGGTGCTTCGGCTGGCGGCATCATCGCGGTCATCCTCGCCAACATTGTCGCATTCTTCCTGATGCGCATGATCGGCAAGACGCTGGAGGCTTGAGAACCATGGCACGCAACGTCTCCACCCAAAGAAAGATCGTCGTCACCGTCGTCGCCTGGACGATCGGCATCCTGATCTTCTTCCCGATCCTCTGGACGTTCCTGACGAGCTTCAAGACCGAGGCCGAGGCGATCGCTTCGCCGCCGTCGCTGTTCTTCTTCGACTGGACGACGGAGAACTATCACGAGGTGCAGAGCCGCTCGAACTACTTCCTGCACTTCATGAACTCGGTCGTCGTCTCCTTCGGCTCGACGCTGATCGGCCTGATCATCGCCATCCCGTCCGCCTGGGCGATGGCGTTCTCGCCGACCAAGCGCACCAAGGACGTGCTCATGTGGATGCTGTCCACCAAGATGATGCCGTCGGTCGGCGTGCTGGTGCCGATGTATCTGTTGTTCCGCAACACCGGCCTGCTCGACACCCGCACCGGCCTCGTGATCGTGCTGACGCTGATCAACCTGCCGATCATCATCTGGATGCTCTACACCTACTTCAAGGAGATCCCGGGCGAGATTCTCGAAGCGGCCCGCATGGATGGCGCCTCGCTCTCCAAGGAGATCATCTATGTGCTGACGCCGATGGCGATCCCCGGCATTGCCTCGACGCTGCTCTTGAACATCATCCTCGCCTGGAACGAGGCGTTCTGGACGCTGAACCTCAGTGCCGCCAAGGCGGCGCCGCTGACAGCCTTCATCGCCTCCTATTCGAGCCCCGAAGGCCTGTTCTACGCCAAGCTTTCGGCCGCCTCGACCATGGCGATCGCCCCCATCCTCATACTCGGCTGGTTCTCGCAGAAGCAGCTCGTGCGCGGCCTTACCTTCGGCGCGGTCAAATAAGGGATACGACAATGGGAAGCATTACACTCAGCAAGGTTTCGAAGGTCTTCGGCGCCCATGCCGTCATCCCCTCGATCGACCTCGACATCAACAATGGCGAGTTCGTCGTCTTCGTCGGCCCGTCCGGTTGCGGGAAGTCGACGCTGCTCCGGCTGATCGCCGGCCTGGAAGACGTCAGTGACGGCGATATCGTCATCGACGGCAAGAACGCCACCGAACTGCCGCCGGCCCAGCGCGGTCTCTCGATGGTGTTCCAGTCCTACGCGCTCTATCCGCATATGAGCGTGCGTTCCAACATCGCCTTTCCGCTGAAGATGGCGGGCGAAGACAAGGCCGTCATCGACAAGAAGGTGTCGGATGCAGCCCGCGTGCTGAACCTCACCGACTATCTCGACCGCAAGCCACGGCAACTTTCCGGCGGCCAGCGCCAGCGCGTGGCGATCGGCCGGGCGATCGTTCGCCAGCCGAAGGCGTTTCTCTTTGACGAGCCACTGTCGAACCTCGACGCGGCGCTGCGCGTCAACATGCGGCTGGAAATCAGCCAGCTGCACCAGGACCTGAAGACGACGATGATCTACGTCACCCACGACCAGGTGGAGGCCATGACCATGGCCGACAAGATCGTGGTGCTGAACCGCGGCCGCATAGAGCAGGTCGGCTCGCCGCTCGACCTCTACCACAAGCCTGACAATCTGTTCGTTGCCGGCTTCATCGGCTCGCCGCGCATGAACATCGTCAGCGGTGCGGCGGCTTCCGCCTATCAGGCGCATACGATGGGCATTCGTCCCGAACACCTGGCGCTTTCAAAGGAAAGCGGAACCTGGCAGGGCACGGTCGGTGTCGCCGAACATCTCGGCTCCGACACCTTCCTGCATGTCAATGTCGACAATGTCGGCACGGTGACGGCACGCGTCAGCGGTGACTTCGCGGTGACCCACGGCGACCGCGTCTTCCTGACGCCCGATCCGCAGCGCGTCCACAGGTTCGATGAAAAGGGGCTGGCAGTTCGATGAAACGTCTTGAAGGAAAGAGCGCGCTGATCACCGGGTCCGCGCGGGGGATCGGTCGTGCCTTTGCGGAGGCCTATATCCGCGAGGGCGCCACGGTCGCGATCGCCGACATCAACATCGAGCGGGCGCGGCAGACGGCCTCCGAAATCGGTGCCGGCGCCTATGCGGTCAAGATGGACGTCACTAGCCAGGCGTCCATTGATGCGGCGATCGCCGCGGTCGTCAAGGAAACGGGCGGGCTCGACATTCTCGTCAACAATGCCGCGCTCTTCGACCTGGCGCCGATCGTCGAGATCACCCGCGACAGCTACGACCGGCTGTTTTCGATCAATGTCGCTGGAACGCTGTTCACCATGCAGGCGGCCGCAAAGCAGATGATCGTGCAAGGGCGCGGCGGCAAGATCATCAACATGGCGAGCCAGGCCGGACGCCGCGGCGAAGCGCTGGTCGCGATCTATTGCGCCACCAAGGCGGCGGTCATCAGCCTCACCCAGTCGGCCGGCCTCAACCTCATCAATCACGGCATCAACGTCAACGCGATCGCGCCCGGTGTGGTCGATGGCGAACACTGGGACGGCGTCGATGCGCTGTTCGCAAAATACGAGAACCGTCCGCGCGGCGAAAAGAAGAAGCTCGTCGGCGCAGAGGTGCCCTTCGGCCGGATGGGAACGGCCGAGGACCTGACGGGCATGGCGATCTTCCTCGCGTCAGCCGAGAGCGACTACGTCGTCTCGCAGACCTACAACGTCGACGGCGGCAACTGGATGAGCTGAACCGGCGTCAGCCGGTGAAGCCTCGAAAGGATACGGGATCATGACGACCAAACTCTCAACTGCCGCCCTCGACACGATCAAGGCCAAAGCCGGCGTGCCGGCCTATGACCGATCGCAACTGACGGCGGGCATCGTGCATTTCGGCGTCGGCAACTTCCACCGGGCGCACCAGGCCGTCTATCTCGATGATCTCTTCAACGCCGGCTTCGACAGGGACTGGGCCATCATCGGCGCCGGCGTCCTTCCCTCCGACGCGACAATGCGCGCCAAGCTTGCCGCGCAGGATTTCCTGACGACCGTCGTCGAGCAGGACAACAACCGCACAGGCGCCCATGTGACCGGCGCAATGATCGACTATCTGGAACCGGGTGACGTCGCCGGGATCGTCGCCAGGCTCGCCGATCCCTCGATCCGCATCGTCTCCTTGACGATCACCGAAGGCGGCTACTTCATCGATCCGGCCTCGGGCGTGTTCAACCCGACCCATCCGGACATCGTCGCCGATGCGCGGAACCCGGCCGCTCCCAAGACCGTGTTCGGACTGATCGTCGCCGGCCTGAAGGCGCGCCGGGACAGGAACGTGCCGCCGTTCACCGTGATGTCCTGCGACAACATTCCGGGCAATGGCGAGGTTACCCATGCGGCAGTGTCCGGGCTTGCCCGCCTCCATGATCCGGCCTTCGCCGACTGGATCGACGCCAACGTCGCTTTCCCGAACGGCATGGTCGACCGCATCACGCCGGCAACCGGCGCGCGCGAGATCGGCATCGTTGCCGACGACTACGGCATCGAGGATGCCTGGCCGGTGTTTTGCGAGGAATTCAAGCAGTGGGTGCTTGAGGACCATTTCCCGCTCGGTCGCCCGGCGCTGGAGAAGGTCGGCGTCCAGTTCGTGCCTGATGTCGCGCCCTACGAGCACATGAAGATCCGCATCCTCAATGGCGGCCATGCGGCGATCGCTTACCCCGCCGCTCTTCTCGACATTCATTTCGTCCACGAGGCGATGGAGGAGCCGCTGATCCGCGCCTTCCTTGCCAAGCTCGAGCATGACGAGATCATCCCGGTCATTCCGCCAGTGCCGAACACCGATCTCGGCGATTACTACAAGCTGATCGAGACGCGTTTTTCCAATCCGAAGATCGGCGACACGATCCCGCGGTTGGCGCAGGACGGCTCCAACCGCCAGCCGAAATTCATCCTGCCCTCGACCGCCGATCGGCTGGCGCGCGGCGAGGATGTCGTCGGGCTGTCGCTCGTCTCTGCGCTGTGGTGCCGATACTTCGCCGGCACGTCGGACAGCGGCAAGACGATCGCCTTCAACGACCAAAGCGCCGACCGGCTGAACAGGGCGGCGCTTGCCGCCAAGGACGATCCCATGGCCTTCCTGGCGCTTGGCGACATCTTCGGCGACGTCGCGCGCTCCGATCTCTTCCGTCGTCGTTTCGCCCATGCATTGAAAACCCTCTGGGAAAAGGGTACGCGCGCTACGCTCCAGCTTTATCTGGACGGCAAGCTTGAGGGATGAAGTGCGATGGCGGATGCGGCGTCGGGGTTGGTGATCTTCGATTGCGACGGGGTGCTCGTCGATAGCGAGCCGATCTCGCTGGAGGTGCTGGTAGACGTGCTCTCGGCCGCCGGCGTCTCGATGACCACCGAGGAGGCGACCGAACGCTTTCTCGGACGCAGCCTCAAAAGCATGTCGGCGACCCTGCATGACGAATACGGGCTTGCGACCGACGATGCGTTTCTGGAAGGCATGCGCCTTCGCCTTTACGACCGTTTTCGCACCGAGCTGCAGCCGATCGCCGGCATCCGGGGCGCCGTCGAAGGCCTGAAGGGCGCCTGCTGCGTCGCTTCGTCCAGCCAACCCGAGCGCATCCGCCTGTCGCTGACCGTCACCGGGCTCATCGATCTCTTCGAGCCCAACATCTTCTCCGCCACCATGGTGAAACACGGCAAGCCGGCGCCGGATCTCTTTCTCCACGCGAGCCGCCAGATGGGCTTCGAACCTCACGACTGTGTCGTCATCGAGGACAGCCCGGCCGGGATAGAGGCGGCGAAGGCGGCGGGCATGCGGGTCTTCGCCTTTGCCGGCGGCAGCCATGCGCGTACCGACAAGCATCGGCAGAGTCTTGCCGCCCTCAGTCCCGATGTGCTGTTTGACGACATGGGCGAATTGTTACAGTTTGTCGGCCGGTAGCAGCAGGGACGAAACGGGAGCGGGACGAGGAACATGTGCGCGGTTTTCCGCCTGCACGTCCGCTCTCCTTCATGACAATCGATCACGGTTGTGACGGGGTCTGGCAGATCCTAAATCAGCGTGATCTTGGGGGCGGGGACTTTCTTTGATGCGTGAATTCGTCGTTGCGGTCGATGTCGGTACCGGCAGTGCGCGCGCCGGTATTTTTGACGGCAAGGGCAGGTTGCTTGCGCGCGCCGACCTGCCGATCGCCATGAACCGGCCGGAAGAAAACCACGCCGAGCACGATTCCGAAGATATCTGGCGCGCCGTCTGCGGCGCCGTCAAAGCGGCGAAGGAAAAGGCCGGGATCGCTGCGGAGGATATTGCGGCGATCGGCTTCGACGCCACCTGCTCGCTGGTGGTGCGCGACCGTGAGGGCAAGCCGCTTTCGGTCAACCGCAAGGGCGAGGCGCGCTGGGACACGATCGTCTGGCTCGACCACCGGGCGCTCGCCGAGGCGGATTTCTGCACGGCGACCGGTCATCCGGTACTCGACTTCTCCGGCCGCGTGATGTCGCCGGAAATGGAAATGCCGAAGCTCATGTGGCTGAAGCGGAACCTGCCGCAGCAATGGCAGAAGGCCGGCTTCTTCTTCGATCTTGCCGACTATCTTTCCTGGCGGGCGACCGGCAGTGCTGCGCGCTCGCGCTGCACGCTGACGGCCAAATGGAATTACCTGGCGCATGAGAAGCGCGGCTGGCAGCCGGACTATCTCGCAAAGATCGGGCTCGAGGATCTCATCGAGCGCGGCGGCCTGCCGGAAGAAACCCTGCCGATCGGAAGCTCCGTCGGCCACCTGAGCGCTGCAGCCGCTGCCGAGCTTGGCCTCGACGAGGCCTGCCAGGTGGCGCCCGGCATGATTGACGCCTATGCCGGCGCGCTCGGTGTTGTCGGCGGCTTCATCGGCAAGCCGGAGAAGCTCGAAAGACAGCTGGCGCTGATTGCCGGCACGTCGAGTTGCATCGTCGCCTTTTCCAAGGACATGAAGCCGGGCTTCGGCATGTGGGGGCCGTACTACGAAGCGGTGCTGCCCGGCGCTTGGCTGATCGAGGGCGGACAGTCGGCGACCGGCGCGCTGCTCGATCATATCGTGCGGCTGCATGGCGGAGGCCTTGAGCCAACCGCCGAAACCCATGGCCGGATCATCGCGCGGGTGCAGGAACTGCGCGCCGAGCAGGGCGTGACCTTTGCCGAGCGGCTGCATGTGCTGCCCGATTTTCACGGCAACCGCTCGCCGCTCGCCGACCCGCACGGCCTCGGCGTCATCAGCGGTCTGCCGCTCGATTCCTCCTTCGACGCGCTCTGCCGTCTCTACTGGCGCACTTGCGTCGCGATCGCGCTCGGCATCCGCCACATCCTGGAGATGATGCGGGAGGTCGGCTACCAGCTCGACACGCTGCACGTCACCGGCGGCCATGTCCGCAACGCGCTGCTCATGGAACTCTATTGCGACGTCACCGGCTGCCGGGTTGTGGCGCCGGAGGCGCCGGATGCCGTCCTGCTCGGTACGGCGATGGCGGCAGCAGTTGCCGGCGGCATGCATGCGGATCTCGCCGCAGCCGGCGCCGAAATGGCGTCGGGTGGGCACGAGCGCCTGCCGAACGCGGCGGTTCGCGACGCCTATGATCGCGACTATCGCCGCTTCCTGGCGCTCTATCGCCACCGTGACGAGCTCGACAAAATGGAGTGACGGCTGCAGCCGAAAAGCTTGTTGCGGGGCCGTGGAACCTTTTTCCGTGTCGCGCATTTTGTTGTTGACCGGACGGTGGCGCGCATAGCCCCCAATGCGGCGCCGGAGGCAGACCGCCGGCCTACAACTCACACTCCCCGAGTGAGTTGCACATACCAGCCAGTGCCTTCCCTCGGCACTGGCTGTTGTGTTTTCAGGTGGCTGTCTCTTGCGAGAAATCTGACAGCATCTGGTGACGCGCGACGGGAACAAGCCGCCGGTCACCGCGCAGGGCGAGTGATGAAATTGCCGATGTCAGGTCAGAGATTTCTCGTCGGGACGTTCCGGCAATCTTGCCGAACCAGCTCCCAAAACGACCTGCAGCGGCCACACGCCGGAAGACGCGGAGCCGCTGCAGGATCTTGATTGGCTGCATGCCCCCTCGACCTTTACAGTCGAGGGAAACATGCAGTCGCGCTCAGGCCGCCGCCTTGGTGGATTCGTTGAAGAACAGAGCCTGGCTGATCAGCGCCTTGACCATGTCCGGATTGAACGGCTTGGTGACCAGGAAGGTCGGTTCCGGCCGTTCGCCGGTCAGGAGCCGCTCCGGGAAGGCGGTGATGAAGATCACCGGAATGGCGCTCGTCTTCAGGATGTCGTTGACCGCGTCGATGCCGGAGCTGCCGTCGGCAAGCTGGATATCGGCAAGCACCATGCTGGGCCGTGTCTTCTTGTAGAGTGCGATTGCTTCGTCGCGCGTGCGGGCGATGCCGGTGACGCGATGGCCGAGGCTTTCGACCATCTGTTCGATGTCGATGGCGATCAGCGGTTCATCCTCGATGATCATGATGTCGGTTGCAACCTGGCGCGAGATTTCCTGCGAGGCGCGATCGAGCAGGCCGCCGACCTTGTCGGTGCTGACGTCGAGAACTTCGGCCGCTTCCTCGGGCCGGAAGCCTTCGACCGAGACCAGAAGGAATGCCTGGCGGGCAAGAGGCGAGACGGTTGCCAGATTGATCGATGCGCGCTGCTCCCAGGCAAAGGGTGAGACCGGTTCCGGGACGAGCACGGACGAAGATCCGAAGAGCGAGGTGAACAGGCGGAACAGGCCAACGCGGTCATTGCTTGCTTCGGGGAAAATCGACGTGTCGGCGATCAGCGCTTCGAGAACGGCGGCCACATAGGCGTCGCCTGATGTCTGCGAGCCGGTCAGCGCGCGTGAATAGCGGCGCAGGTACGGCAGGAGCGGTGCGATCCGCGTGGACAATGTCATAGAGGAACTCCCTCGAAAATCGTTTTACGGTGACGTTGCGAGAACGCTCTTCGTAAAAAAAGGTTCCGCGAGGGAACATTTCAATTTTCAGCGGCGTTATGGCGGCTAAGGACAGTTTTGGCGATTACGGACAGTTGAAGGCGACAGTTTGAAAATGAAACATAAAACAGGGGCAGGGCGGACCACCGGCACGACCTTATGGACAGAAGATCCAAATGCGCAAATTGCAGCGAAGCTGAAGGCGCTCTATCAGTCCGTGCAGGAAGAGGCGATACCCGCGCGTTTTCTCGATCTTCTGGAAAAACTCGACGCGGCCGAGCAGCAATCGGCGCTGCAGGGCAGGGAGTGAGTACCGGAATGTCATCCGAAAATAATGATTTCAAACGTGAGATGCTGGCCGCGTTGCCGAGCCTTCGTGCCTTCGCCATGTCGTTGATCGGCCGTCACGATCGCGCCGACGACCTGGTCCAGGATACCATCATGAAGGCCTGGGCGAAGCAGGATCACTTCGAGATGGGCACCAACATGAAGGCCTGGCTCTTCACCATCCTGCGCAACGAGCTCTATAGCCAAATGCGCAAGCGCGGACGCGAGGTTCAGGACAGCGACGGGCATTTCACCGAGTCGCTTGCCCATCATCCCGAGCAATATGGTTCGCTGGACCTGCAGGATTTCCGCAAGGCGCTCGAGATGCTGCCGCCCGACCAGCGCGAAGCCATCATCCTCGTGGGCGCCTCCGGCTTTTCCTACGAGGAAGCGGCCACGATCTGCGGCTGCGCGCTCGGAACGATCAAGAGCCGCGTCAACCGCGCGCGCCAGCGCTTGCAGGATATTCTTCAGGTGAAGGGCGAAAACGACTACGGCCCCGACGAGACGTCGGCCCCGATCACGTCGCGCGCCTTCGTTTCCTGAGGAAGTTTCGAACTGGACACCGTTGCAAAAGCGACGGTGTCCTGCTTTCACTGACGCTTGCGCCCGAGAGGGAAGAGCGCAATCATGACGATTTTGGGTCGATATGCCCAGAACCGAGCGAGATGCGGGTGCAGCTCTCAAGGGGCTCCCCAGCCCGCTCAGATTGGGAATTGAGACCGAATGCGCATGAGGACTGAAAGGACAGACCCGCCCGTCACGAGGCTGCTCGACGCGCCCGAGCGTCTGAGCGTCCTGCACGCGACCGTGCCCGACATGGCGGTGCCGGACCGGGATTTCGATGGCATCGTTGAAATTGCGGCCGGCCTCTTCGAGGCGCCGATTGCGCTGGTAACCTTGATCGATCGCGAATGGCAGTGGTTCAAGGCGGCGGTCGGAACCACGGAGAGCCGGGCGTCGTCGGAGGAGTCCTTTTGCGTGCAGGTGGCGGCCGAGGCGGGTGCCAGCCTTGTCGTGCTCGACGCATCGACTGATCCGCGGTTCATGCGGCGCTCGCGGGTGGTCGGCCCGCCGTTCCTGCGGTTTTATGCCGGCGCGCCGATCATGCTCGAGGGGCAGGCAGTCGGCACGGTCTGCGTTCTCGACGACAAGCCGCGCGCCGACGTGCCGCAGGCGCTGATGGACCAGCTGGGGCGGCTCGCCGGGCTTGCTGCTTCCCTCTTCAAGATCAAGGACGAAGCGCGCCGGCGCGCGCTGAAAGAGGCGGCGCTGTCACGCGAGGAGCAGCGCCACGCCATGGCGCTCGAAGCGGCGAACATCGGCAGCTGGCTGTGGGACATCCGCTCCGGGGCCATTGCCGGCAACAGCGCGATGAAACGCATGTTCGGCTTGCCGGCCGACAGTTTCGTCGGCGCCCGCGAGATCTTCGGAGCGATTCATATCGACGATCGCGGCGCGACCTTTTCAAAGCTGCGCCAGGCGATGAAGGCCGATGATGAGTACGACGGCATGTTCCGTGTCGGCGACACCGGCCGCTGGCTGCTCGGGCGCGGCCGCGTGCATGATCGTGACAGCAAGGGCAATCCGTTGACGTTCATCGGCGTCACCATCGATGTCACCGACCAGCAGGCGTCGGTGCAGCGCACCCGGCTGTTGCTGAAGGAGCTCAACCATAGGGTCAAGAATACGCTCGCGATGCTGCAGTCGCTTGCCCGCCAGACATTGCGCCAGACGAGCGATCCGGCGGAATTCATGACCGCCTTTGCCGGCCGTTTGCAGGCGATCTCCGAAGCGCACGGGCTGCTTTCCGACCATGAATGGGGCACGATCCGGCTTGCCGACCTCATCGCCAAGCAGCTGCTGCCGCATGTCAATTGCTATGCCGAGCAGATCGAGATCCACAAGGACGAGATATCGCTCGGGCCTGACCAGGCGGTCGGCCTCGGTCTGGTTCTGCACGAGCTTGCCACCAATGCCGTCAAATACGGGTCGCTGTCGGTGCCGAAGGGGAAGGTCGTTCTGACGGCGCGCAACATGATCGAGGATGGCGAAAGCGTTCTGCATCTCACCTGGACCGAAGTCGGCGGGCCGCCGGTGCGCGAGCCGAAGCGGCGCGGCTTCGGCTCGATCCTGATCGAGCGGAGCCTCGATAAGGTCTTGGGCAGCTCGGTCAAGGTGGAGTATCTGCCAGCCGGCGTTACCGCGCTTATCCGCCTGCCGCTTTAAGGCGTTGATCGCAACCGACGCAAGCGCGCAAGCTTCTCCGGCCAGACACCAACGGTCTTCGGAGCGGGGAAAGTTCGAAAACGGGCTGGGAAGCCCGTGCTTGATCGTCAGTCGTCGCGCCGGCGCTCGCGCCGTTTGCCGGTTCCGACCAGTGCTCCGATCGCAAGTGCGGTAGCGACAGCCAGCAGCGGTTGTTTGCGCAGAATGCCCGCGGCGGCAAGCAGTGTCAGGTTGGTTTGCACTTGTCTGCGTCGGCGACGTTCTTCGGCCAGGCGGCGGTCGCGACCTTGCAGCATCGCCATGATGCCGAACAGCACCAGCGCGGTCACGAAAAACGCGATCGCGATCGCGACGGAGGCCGTGACCGGACTGTACACTTCGCTGAGATAGAGGAATGTGGCCGCGAGGCCGAAGACATAAGCTGTGGCAAGCAGCAATCCCATGATGCCCCACAGGATCGCGTTGCGTTTCACGCGCGCAGTGGCCGCGCCGATATCGGCGCTCATCAGCGCGGTCAGGGCTGCAGTCAATGGTCCCATGAATTGCCCCCGGTCATCTGCCCCTCGATCTCAGCGGATGGGTTGCACCCATCCGCCTTAACGGCTCGCATCGTCGTCAGCGACGAAGAAGAGCGGCGATCGCCAGACCGATCAGGGCGGCGGCACCGAGGGTGGCAACGGGATGCTCGCGCACGGCGTGCCGAACCTGCTTTTCCGTGCCGGCGTAGCGATCGCGAAGCTCGGCCAGCAGATCTTCACCGCTTGCCAACAGCTCGCTGAGGCCCGCTTCGGCCTGCTCGCGGGCGTCCTGCGCCTTGCTGCGGGCCTGTTGCGAAGCCGTCGATCCGCGATCGGCCAGGAGGGCGACGAGCGTCGCCACATCATTGCGCAGTTCGCCCAGTTGTTCCTCGATGGAGATGTCGGCGAGCTTGCCGTTGCTTTTTGTCGAACGCGAGCTCGAACCGGAGAAGAGGCCTGACGCCATGACGAATACTCCCTTTCACACATGCGCCGGCCGCGAACGGTCGGCGCTTCCTGATCAAACCGGCGGGCACAACTGCAGGCCTGCGCCGGCGCTTCGGGAAGACAACGCGCAAGTGCGGAAATTGTTTCGATAAATCTTGGTGTTGGCTCTCGGAAGAATCCGGGCGTGCGCTCGCGTCAGAGCGATGCGGTTTGCGGCAGCACGAAGGGCACGGGTGCGGGCGGCGCGACGCCCACCCGCATGCGGCAGCCGAAGACCGCTTCCATCGTCTCGTCCGTCAGCACCTCGGCAGGCGCGCCGCTGGCGCGGACCTTGCCGGCCTTCATCATGACCATATGGTCGGCGAACATGGCGGTGAGATTGAGGTCATGCATGACGGCGACCACACCGCCGCCGCGTTCGCAAAAGTTGCGCGCAAGCTGCATGATGCCGAGCTGGTGGCGGATATCGAGGCTGGAAACGGGCTCGTCGAGCAAGAGATACCGCGGCTCGCCATCGGCAACGGGTTCCGAGATCTGGCAAAGCACGCGGGCAAGCTGCACGCGCTGTTGCTCGCCACCGGACAGTTCCTGGTAGAAGCGCCCGGCAAAACCACCGAGATCGACCGCTTCGAGCGCTTCCGCAGCGATCCGGTCGTGCAGCGCTGCGTCGGCGTTTGCGCCTGCGGCAAGTCCGAGCCGAACCACTTCGCGCACCGTGAACGGGAAGGAGATGACGGTCGATTGCGGCAGCACGCCACGCATCGACGCGAGCTCCCAGGGCTTCAGGCCGCGCAGGTCACGGCCGTTGATGCGGATCGTCCCGCCCGCTGGCGCAAGCTCTCCGGAAATGGCCTTCAGCGTCGTGGTCTTGCCGCAGCCGTTCGGGCCCACGATCGCCGTCAGCGCGCCAGGTCGTGCGTCAAGCGAAACGCCGTGGAGGACCGGTCGCCCGCCGAGGCGGACGGAGAGATTGGAAACGTTGATCATGGCTTTGCTCACAATCCCATGTTCGAACGGCCGCGCAGCAGGATCCAGAGGAAGAACGGTGCGCCGATAAAAGCGGTGACGATGCCGATCGGCAGCTCCGCCGGGGTAACGATGGTGCGGGCGATCATGTCGGCAAGGATCAGAAGCGTCCCGCCGAGCAGAGCCGAGGCCGGCAGAAGGTAGCGGTGATCGGGGCCGATGACGAGGCGCAGCAGGTGCGGCACGACGATGCCGACGAAGCCAATGCCGCCGCTGACGGCAACCGACGCGCCGGTCGCCGCAGCAACACTGACGATCGCGACGTTCTTCAGCCGCTGGACAGGAATGCCCATATGGAAGGCTGCCGCCTCGCCAAGCGTGATCGCGTTGAGGCCGCGGGCAAGGAACGGCGTGACGGCGAGGGAAAGCAGGATGATCGGCGCCGATGCCAGGATCTTCGTCCAGTTGGCGCCGGCCAGCGACCCGAGGCCCCAGAAGGTGAGGTCGCGCAACTGCTTGTCGTCGGCCATGAACACCAGCACGCCGGTGACGGCGCCGGTCAGCGCACCAAGCGCGATG
This sequence comes from Ensifer sp. ZNC0028, assembly GCF_000799055.1. NCBI lineage: Bacteria > Pseudomonadati > Pseudomonadota > Alphaproteobacteria > Hyphomicrobiales > Rhizobiaceae > Ensifer > Ensifer sp. ZNC0028. The sequence goes on along the minus strand of NZ_JTLA01000092.1, from coordinate 6,319 downwards.
CCGGCCAGAAGCAGGGTGGCGATCGAGGTCTGTCCGCCGCGCGTGGCAATGCGGTAGAGCAAAAGCGTCGTGACGAGGCCGCCGAAGAAGGCGGCGACCGGCAGCGCATAGAAACCGAACAGGGCAAACAACGGCCCGAAGGTGGTGGTGCCAAGCACGATCAGCAGCACGGCGCCTAGGCTTGCGCCCGAGGAAACGCCGACGAGGCCGGGATCTGCCAGAGGATTGCGGAACAGCCCCTGCATGACCACGCCGGAAACCGCGAGCGACGCGCCGACGAGCATGCCGAGCACGGCGCGCGGCAGCCGGATATCGAGAATGATGATGCGGTCGCGGATGCTCAAGGCCTGGTCGGCCTCGCCGATCAGCCAGCGCCAGACATTGGCGAGCGACGCGTCGGCCGCACCGGTCATGATCGAGCCGACGAAGGTGGCGATGGCGATGACCGCTAGGGCGACGACGAGAAGCCGGGCGAGCCGCGAGCGATTGCCCGCACGCCATTCGTCGCGGATGTCGGCGGCCAATCCGGTCAGGCGCATGCCGCGGTCCAATGCCTCACTGCGAGGCATTGGCCTTCTTCCCGTAGATGGCGGCATTCAGTTCGCGAACGGCGCTTGCCGTGCGCGGGCCGAAGCCGAGCAGGTGCAGCCCGTCCATGCGCACGAGCGCCTTGTTCTTGGCCGCAGGGGTCAGGCTCAACGCCGGCATGGCGAAGAGTTCTTCCGCCTTGGCGGAGTGTTCGCCGCCGCGATCCATCATCAGGATGACGTCGGGCTTGGCTTCGACGATCGCTTCGTCGCTGAGCGCCTTGTAGCCGGGGAAGGTGCCAACGGCGTTCACCGCGCCGGCGAGTTCGATGATGCCGTTGGCGGCGGTACCCTGACCGGAGGCCATGACCTTGCCGCCCTGGGTGCTCAAGATGAAGAGCACGCGCTTGCGCTCGCTGTCTGCACGCGCGGAACCCTCGGCCACGGCCGCATCGAGATCGGCTTCGACGCTCTTGGCGAGCGTTTCGGCCTTGTCCTCGACGCCGAGGAAGGCGCCAACGGCACGGATCTTGGCGGGAATGCCACCCTTGTCGAAGGTCTCCGGCACGCTGGTGAAGGCAATGTTGGCCCCCTTCAGCACGGCCAGCGCCTCCGGCGGGCCGCTGCCTTCGACGGCGACGATGGCGCTCGGGTTGACGGCGATGATGCCTTCGGGCGCGAGCTGGCGCATATAGCCGACGTCCGGAAGCGTCTTTGCCGCTTCCGGATAGGTGCTGGTGGAATCACGCCCGACGAGACGGCCCTCTTCGCCGAGCGCATAGATGATCTCGGTGACGGCGCCGCCGACCGAAACGACACGCGAGACGTCGGCCTTCTGCGCATCCTCGGCCATGGCCGCCCGGATGAAGGCGGGGGCATCGGGTGCCACCGCCGGCAGCAGGAATGTCGCCGAAAGGGCGAAGGCGCCGAGCGCCAGGCCCGAGCGGCGAAGGCGACGGAAGTCGAGACCGTTGATCATCTTGCGTATCCTATTCTCTCGCTCAGGCGGCGACCGTCGTATCGAGGCGCGGCAGGCCCTCGGCGATCGAGCGCCATTCCGGACGCTCGGCCAGACCCTCTTTGCGCTTGCCGAAGAACTGGATGATCATCTCGCCCTTGGCGTCGAGCGCCTCGATCGAGGTGACATGGCCGTCGGCCGTCGGCTTGCGCACGGCCCAAAGCTCGGCGATGTGGTCGGTGCGCAGGTGCAGGTGGAAGGTCGGATCCATGATGTTGAGCCAGGGGCCCATCGTCGCGATCTTTTCGATCGGGCCGGAATGGATCTGGATCATGCCGCGGTTGCCGACAAAACACATGATCGGCAGTTCGACTTCGGCGCTCGCCTGCATCATCGCTTCGACGCTCTGCGGATCGAGCTGCCAGGCGAAATCGTCGCCGATGTTGCTCAGCGCCTGGCGGCGACCGATCTTCAGCTTGCGCAGAATGCCGTGGAACTGGTGGGTGTCCGTCATTTTCGTCCAGCGGTCACGCAATTCGACGACGTCGACGACGGTTTCAGGCTTGTCGTCCGTCGGCTGAACGCTGGTGTCGGCGACAAACGCCTGCGTTTGGTCGTCCAGGCGGAAGTCCGCGACGATCTTTTCATAGGCCGCGTCGTTCGATGCGGCGCGCAGGTGCACCTTGTGTACGGCGTTGCCCCACTTGTCGAAGAACTGCAGGCTCTTGCGCACTTCGCCCTTGTCGTCCTTCTTCGTCACGGCAAAGGCGTGTGCCCAGGCGCTCGGGAAAACGCGAAGGTCGATTTGCTCGCCAAGCACGATGCTTGCCATCTCGCCGGTGGTGATCTTCTCGTAGACACCGATCTTTTCGTGAACGGCGCTCTCGTTTCGGGTCAGCGCCATGACTTCGCCGAGTTCCTCGACGCGCGACAGGAAGCGGTTGGCGTCGGCATCGATGCGCACGGCCGTCAGCCCACATTCGGCAGCAACCAGCGCGGCTTCGGAAACGCCGAGCTGGGCTGCGATATCACGCTCGCGCATCTTCGGGTTTTCGGCGCGGTAGGCGCGGATTTCGGAAGGAGTGGGGCGAAGGCTCTCGGTCATTTTCATCTGCCTATTTGTTCAGGATCAGCTTGCCTTGACGGGTGATCTTCATGCGGTAGATCGCGCCGTCGTGGGAAATGAGAATCTCGTTTTCGGTGCCGAAGAGCTCGCGACTTTCGATGATCCTTTGCGCCCGTCCGGTCAGCACCGGAAGCTCCGAGGGGCGTGCGAGATTGTTGTCGTTGGTCACTGTGTTTCGGCCGTTTCGAGTGGGCAGGCCGCGCTGATTTCCCCGCATTTCCCGCCGTGCAATTCGATTACTATCTTGACTTCATTACTCATATTTATTTATGGACGCAATACCGGACTTATAAACTCAAGTTAGTTGCTGCCGGCTTGTGGACAAGGGCGTGCGGCCGGCGTTCGGTGGTGTGCTCGATCCTTTGGAGTGGTGTCGTCATGAAGTTTCCCAGCCTTCCGATTGTTTCCGTTGCTCTTGCGGCTCTCGTTGCCGCAACCGCCGCCAAGGCGCAGGAGACCGCAGCGGCCGGGGGGCTGACGATCGAGCTCAACGAGGTGGCGCCGTCGCAGAAGGGTTGCAAGCTCACCTTCGTTGCCGGCAACGAATTTGCGCAGTCGTTGAGCAAGGTTTCCTTCGAGTTTGTGATCTTCGATCAGAAGGGGCTGGTCGAGCGCATGGCCGTGCTCGATTTCCGTGATCTTCCCGCCGGCAAGACCAAGGTTCGCCAGTTCGATCTGCCCGGCACCAATTGTGATGCGGTGAAGAGCCTGCTGATCAACGATGCGCCGGCCTGTGTCGGCGACGGCGTTCAGCCGGGTGCGTGCATGAGTGGGATCAAGACCGGCTCCAAGTCGTCGGTCGAACTCAAGGGGTGAGCGGGACGGGGGCTGAGCGCGTCCGGCAATCCGAGCATGAGGTTTGCGTCGCCCTGGTGCGACGAAGGTAAGGCTGCAATGAAGCGTATCGTCATCTGGACCGGGGCCGCCGTCTTATCGCTTGCAACACATGGCGTCGTGCTCGCGACGCTGTTCGGCGGCAACCCGCCCGAGACGCAACTGGATCTGATCCAGGGCGGCGAAAGCGTCGAAGTGGCGCTCCTTGGCGATGCTTTCGAGGAAACGCTGCAATCGGGCGAAGTGTCCGATGTCGTCGAGCCCACGGACGATCTGCCCGAGGAGGTTCAGCCCGCCGAGATCCAGCCGGTCGAGGATGTCGCCCCCACGCAGGAGATCGCTGCAGAGCAGCCCCACGATCTGACGGCGACCGAGGCGGACGTGATCCTGCCGGCCGAGGAAATGCCTACCCTGCAGGTTGCCGAGGCGGTGGTGACGGCGAGCGTCGCGCCGGTCGAGACCGTCGTGCCGGAAGAAAAGCCCGAGGAGCCGAAGAAGGAAAAGGTCGAAAAACCGGAGCCGAAGAAGGAGCCGGTGAAAAAGAAGAAGGTGACCCGCAAGAAAGCGGGCGACCAGGGTGAGCAGGCGCAGAACCAGGTCAAGGGTAAGCAGGACGGCCAGGAGAATGGCAGTTCATCCGCAGCAAATGGCAACAGCCGCGCGTCCGAGGTCGGCAACGCCAACATGGAGAATTACGGCGGCAAGATCCGCAAGCGGATCACGCGCCGGTTCAAGGTTCCGGCCGCCGCACGGCGCGACGGTGTATCCGGCACGGCGACCGTTCGTTTCACGCTGACATCGAATGGAAACCTGACGCGTGTCAGCCTCGCGAGCAGTTCCGGCTCGCCGGCGATCGATGAGGCTGCCATCGATGCGGTTCGCCGCGCTGCGCCATTCCCGGCGTTTCCGGCCGGAGCGCCAAGCTCCGAATCCTTCATCGTGCCGATGGTTGCGAGCGTCCGCTGATCTTCTCCTCTTGCGGCAGAATTCGCGCAGAAGCTGCAAGAAAAAAATATGATTAGAAAACTCATGTTTATACTTTACTCTGTTTATCAAGTTTAATAGGTTGCCCTCGTCACGCAGCCGAAGGGTGTGTGTCGAGAGGATTTCCCGATGCGACCGGCTGCCTGACGAAGGCCCTTGTCGCGCGACCAGGCGGAGAAGATTGCATGCGCGGCAAGCGTCACCAGAATGCGGCGAAGAACGGCAAGGGTCGCTCCGGTTCGGAACCGGTCGAGCCCCGCCAGGAGGCCGGCAAGGCGACGCTCGAAGGGCGCAGCTTCCTCTATGTCGGCGGCCGTGATTGCCAGGTGGCGCACTTGCGCGAAATCGCCAGCTCCTTCGGCGCCGAACTGCTGCACCACGATGGGGGCCTGCGCGAGGCCGTATCGCGCATCGACCGGGTGTTGCCGTCCGTCGACTGTGTCTTCTGCCCCATCGACTGCATCAGCCACGACGCATGTCTTCGCGTGAAGACTGGCTGCAAGAAGTGGGGCAAGGCCTTCGTGCCGCTGCGCAACGGCTCGAAGTCGAGCCTGGAGCGCGCGCTTCAGGACCTGACCACCAGCCGCAACGAGCGGTAATCCTCCCAAGACCAGACGAGAATTTGCAATGAACGAAGAACGTCCCGACCTTGCCATGATGATCGGCTTGCACAAGCTGGCCGCCCAGCAGGGCGACGGCCTGGTGCCTGAACTCTACGAGATCCTGACGCGACGGGCGCGCATGGTGGAAGAGAATGCCAATGTCGCGGAGTTCCCCACCTGGCAGGCCCGCCCGCCGGTGCGCGACCCGCTCGGGCTTGTGGAGCCGAAGGAAGGAACTATCCTCGCCTTTCCGCGTGCCGCCAACGACGCCGCCCGAAAAAAAGAAAGCGCCTAGGAGTTCCTGATGTTTGTTGCCATGAACCGTTTCCGTATTGCCGTCGGCCACGAAGAGGCTTTCGAGGCCGTATGGAAGGGGCGGGATTCCAGCCTTTCGGAAATGCCCGGCTTCGTTTCCTTCCACCTCTTGCGCGGCGACAGCGTGCCGGAGGAGGGCTACACGCTCTTCGTCTCGAACTCGGTCTGGAAGGACAGGGATTCGTTTTCCGCCTGGACGAAGTCGGACAACTTCCGTGCGGCGCACAAGAATGCCGGTGAGAACAAAGCGATGTATCTCGGTCCGCCGAAGTTCGAGGGTTTTTCGGCCGTCGAAGGCGCCTGATCCGCGCGCTAGCGCTGAGATATGATCCTGATTTCGCGTGTCATTCGCCTCCCGGATGGATCTCTCCGGGAGGCGAATTGTTTTTGTGTCAGGCCGTCTTCTTCGGCAGGAAGGCGCCGAGCGAAACGGCGAGCCAGCCTGCCATGATCGTCGTGCCACCAAGTGGAGCGGACATCGGGAAGAGGCCGTGGCCCGCAACATGGCGCATGGCAAGGTCCGCCGAGAACAGCGCTGTTCCGGCTGCGATCAGGAGCGCGGCAACGGCTGCGGTTCGAAAGTGTGGCCAGGCTGCGTAAAGCGCTACCAATGCCGGGGCGTGGGCGAGGCACATCGCCGAAATGCCGGCAAGCAGCCGCGAGTCTTCGCCATGCGAAGCGGCGGCCGCGCTGACAACGCCGGTCAGGCCCATCAAGCCGGCAACAAATAGCGTCGTTGCGCGAAATCCGCTGTGCGACATGGTCATTCCTTGTTTTGCATATGAAGGGCGAGACGGGTGATCGGGTCGAGGATGATCTGCCTGAGTTTTGGATGCTCGATGGTTTCCTCAAGCGCCCGGGTGAAGCAGAGCAGCCACTCGTCCCGCTCTTGCGGCCCGATCTCGGCGACGAAATGGCGGCGGCGCAGCATCGGATGGCCACGCTTTTCGACGTAGATCGGAGGCCCGCCGAG
>NZ_JTLA01000091.1:0-47693 GCF_000799055.1 Ensifer sp. ZNC0028 | reverse complement strand
AGCGCGATTGCGCTGCGCCCGCTCGCATTCTCCTGAGATTCCTCAAGCCAGCGGAGCTTGCAGATGAGGCATGCCCTGTCGATCGAACCGACACCAACCAGCCGTTCGCTGACTGCCGATTACGCGGCTACGGACACCGCCCCCTATCTGCAGATTTCGGACCTGTGGAAGACCTATGGCGATTTCGTCGCGCTGCGCGATATTTCGCTCTCCATTGCCAGGGGCGAGTTCATCTGTTTCCTCGGCCCCTCCGGCTGCGGCAAGACTACGCTGCTTCGGGCGATTGCCGGTCTCGATCTTCAGACCAAGGGCACCATCCTGCAGGATGGGCGCAACATCTCGACGCTGCCGGCTTCTAGCCGCGACTATGGCATCGTCTTCCAGTCCTATGCGCTCTTTCCCAACCTCACGATCGAACAGAACATCGCCTTCGGCCTGGAAAATACCGGCCGGTCGAAGGCAGGCGTCGCGTCGAGGGTTGCCGAACTCCTGGAAATGGTCGGCCTTTCGGCCCACGGCAAGAAGTATCCGGCTCAACTTTCCGGCGGCCAGCAGCAGCGCATCGCGCTTGCGCGCGCCATCGCCATCTCGCCGGGGCTCTTGTTGCTCGACGAGCCGCTGTCGGCACTCGACGCCAAGGTCCGCGTGCATCTTCGCCATGAGATCAAGGCGCTGCAGCGAAAGCTCGGCGTCACCACCGTCATGGTGACGCACGACCAGGAGGAGGCGCTCGCCATGGCCGACCGGATCGTCGTCATGAACCACGGCGTCATCGAGCAGGTCGGCTCGCCGACCGAAATCTATCGTCATCCCGAGACGCTGTTCGTCGCCGACTTCATCGGCGAGACCAATCAGTTCGAAGCGCGGGTGCTTGGAGATGGCGAAGTCGAGATCGGCCACTCCGCCTTCTGCTGTTCGACGGAGGATTTTTCCGCCGGCCATGCGGCAACGGCGGTCGTCCGCCCGGTCGACATCATTCCCCACGGAGCCGATGCCCATGCCGTCAACGCCAGCGACCGGCCGGCCACACCGCAGAACCTGATTGACGCCGAGGTTCGCGAGATGGAGTTCCTCGGCATGTTCTGGCGTACGCGCCTGACGGCACCCCGTCTCGGCGAACGCACGCTGGTTGCCGATTTCTCGGTCAACGCGGTCAGACGCCTGCGGATCGAAACCGGCGGCGCCATCCAGGTGGAGATACCGCGCGAGCGCCTGCTGCTCTATCCGAGGGGTGCCGGACGATGAACATGGTTCTGGAAGCACCCCACCTTCCCCTGATCGGCAAGCGGCTGCGCCAGGAGTCCTCCAAAGACGATCGCATCAAGCTCGGCTTCATGGCGGTCATCGGGCTCTATCTGGTGGTGGCACTCGGCGCGCCGCTCTTCGTGATGCTGTCGAAGTCGCTTTCGACCTATAGGTTCGAGCTTTCAGCCTTCGAGTTCCAAGTGAGCGACGAGACCGGTGCGAACTGGGGTCCAATCGCTAGCGCCGAAGACCTGAACCGTACACTCGCTGCCGTGACGGAAGCCGAGCTTTCGGTGAGTTCCGACGGGCGGCTTGCGGCCACGAAGTTCTTCCCGGAGTTCAAATTCCGCAGTCCCGTCCACTACCGCATTCGCGGCACGACTGACGATGCGGCCTTCCTGGTGGGCTCCACCCTGGAGAAGGGCACGGAGTGGCGCGAATACGATTCCGGCACGTTCCGGCGTGTTGTGCTCCGGCCCGCCCGCAGCCTCGGCTTCGAGAATTTCAGCACGTATTTCTCGACGCCAGCCCTTGCGCAGTCGATCTACAATTCCGTGCTGATGGCGGTCATCAGCACCGTGTTCACGGTCGCGATCGCCTTTGCGCTCGCTTTCGGGCTGACACGAAGCTGCATGCCGTTGAAAGGGCTCTTTCGCGGCATCCTGACGATCCCGATCCTCGTCCCCTCGCTGCTGCCGGGCATCGCGCTCGTCTATCTCTTCGGCAATCAGGGGGTCTTCAAGGACTGGCTGCTTGGCTATTCCATCTATGGACCGATCGGCATCGTCATAGGCTCGATCTTCTTCACCCTGCCGCACGCCTTTCTGATCATCCTGACCGCCCTTTCCGTGGCTGACGCCCGGCATTACGAGGCAGCGGCTTCGTTGAAGGCCAGCAAATGGCGCACGTTTACGACGGTCACGGTGCCCGGCGCGCGCTACGGGATCGTCTCGGCGGCCTTCGTCGTCTTCACGCTTGTCATCACCGATTTCGGCTTGCCCAAGGTGATCGGCGGGCAATACGGCATGCTCGCGGTCGATATCTACAAGCAGGTGATCGGCCAGCAGAACTTCGAGATGGGAGCCGTCGTCTCCGTCATCCTGCTCGTGCCGGCGGTGCTTGCCTTCTATGTCGACCAACGCATGCAGAAGCGGCAGGTGGCGCTCCTGTCGGCGCGCGCCGTGCCCTACACGCCGAAACGCAATGCTCGCACGGATACGCTCTGCTTTGCCTTCGCCTGTTTGGTCAGCCTGTTCATTCTCGGCATGATCGCCATGTGCCAGATCGCAGCGGTCGTGAAGTTCTGGCCCTATGACCTGACGCTGACAGCGAAGAACTTCGCTTTCGACCTGATGGATGGTGGCGGTTGGGCTGCCTATGGCAACTCGATCCGGCTTGCCCTGCTGACGGCGCTCTTCGGTTCGGTCGTCGTCTTTGCCGGCGCCTACATGGTCGAGAAGGCCGATGGCTTCCGCTTCGGCCGTGGCCTGTTTCATTTCCTCGCAATGATGCCGATGGCGGTGCCCGGCATGGTGCTCGGCCTTGCCTATATCTTCTTCTTCAACAACCCGGCCAATCCACTGCACCCGATCTACGGCACGATGACGATCCTGGTCGTTTCGACCGTGACGCACTTCTACACGGTCGCGCACCTGACCGCGTTGACGGCGCTGAAGCAGATGGACCCGGAATTCGAATCCGTCGCCGCCTCGCTGAAGCAGCCCTTCCACCGGCTGTTCTTCCGGGTCACGGTGCCGGTCTGCCTGCCGGCGATCCTCAACATCGCGATCTATCTCTTCGTCAATGCGATGACGACCGTTTCGGCGGTGGTGTTTCTCTACTCGACCGATACGAAACTCGCGTCGGTTGCCGTGCTCAACATGGATGACGCCGGCGACATCGCGCCAGCGGCCGCCATGGGCATGATGATCTTCTACACAAATGTTGCCGCCAAACTTGTCCACGCGCTGATCTCCCGCGGCTTGCTCGCGCGCACCCAGGCCTGGCGCTAACTCGCTTCCAGGCCTTTGCAAAGCGCCGCCTCCCTTCGCTCTGAAGGGGGCGGCGCTTCTTCTGCGCCCCTCCCTAAGCCACCCGGAGTTCCGCCATCACCGCCTTGCGGCCGTTTCCGGCGCGCAGGCGCTCCATCTCGTTGAGACGCGAACGCTGCGGCGTAAGGCCGTAGCGTTCGCGGTAGGTGCGGGAAAAGTGCGAGGCGGTGGAAAAGCCGCAGGCGACTGCAATCTCGATGACCTGAAGGGACGAGGTGATGAGCAGCAGGTGGGCGCGCTCCAGCCGCAGGTCGAGATAGTAGCGCGCCGGCGTGCGACCCATTTCCCTTCGAAACAGGCGCTCGATCTGGCGTCGGGACAATCCGGTCGATGGTGACATGTCGGCGAGCTTCAACGGCTCGGCGAGACTTGCCTCCATCTTTTCGATGACACGGATCAATAGCGGGTTGTCGATGCCGAGGCGCGCCTGCAGCGGCAGGCGCTGGCGCTCGCCGGTCTCGCGCAGCCGCTCACAGAGCGCTGCCTCGCAGATACGGGTGGCCACGTCCCGACCAAGGTCCGCTTCGATGATGTGCAGGAACATGTCGAAGGGCGCGTTGCCGCCGGCGCAGGTGTAGATCCCGTCGTCGATCTCGAAGGCGGTCTGGCGCGGGTTTGCGACGAAGAACCTTTCGGAGAAATCGGGAAAGTGCTCCCAGTGGACGGCGCAGCGACGCTCATCAAGCAGCCCCGCCCGCGCCAGGCAGTAGACGCCGCCGCCAAGCCCGGCGAGGCGCGCATTGCTGCGTGCGCTCGATCGCAGCCAGGCTTCCAGGGCCCTGTCGGCCGGCGGTTTCGTGCGGCCGCCGCAGACGACGATGAAGCCCGTGTCGCTACCACGGCCAAACCGGGTGCGTTCGGCCGAGAGCGGCCCCGCTACCGGGATGCCTGTGCCGCAGGATGAGATGGCAGGTTCGCCATCTGCTGTTACCATGTGCCAGCCGTATACCGGGCGGCCGGCAACGTCATTGGCGAGGCGTAGCGCTTCGATCGCTGCGGAGAAGCCATGCAGGGCGAACCCATCGAGAAGGTAGAAGGTGAAGTGGCGGGCCTGCGCACATGCCTGTTGCATTGTCTCTTCCTGATCACAAAAGGCGTCAACGTGGTACGAGTGGGGAACAATAGTTACATTATGCAACATTTCGCGTTGTGCCAATCCCCGTTTGAACGAGGATCCGATGAAATTCGCTTGAATCCGGGGAGGTGAAGTAGTTTTGCGACGTGCGTCGCGGCATGGACAGGCGCCGCAGCTTGTCAAATGGACAAAAATGAACACAGATAGTCACATGTCAGAACAACAAAACGCTCGCGCTCTTGCTCCCCGTCGTCACGGCGAAATCCTCAGGCGTCTTGCAGCCGATGGTACCGTCGGTATTAGCGAGCTTGCGGACTTCTTCGATGTTTCGCGCCAGACCATCAGGCGCGACCTGAAACTTCTTGCCGATCGCGGCCAGCTCGATCTTGTCCATGGCGGCGCCACCCTGTTCGAGCCGACCGAGGCGGCCTTTGACGAGCGGCGCGAGGAAAACGCCGGGCCGAAAGCGGCGATCGGCCGTGCTGCGGCGGATCTCGTGCGCGACGGCATGGTGATCTTCCTGGATTCCGGCACCACGACCTTGGCGGTTGCCCATGCATTGTCAGGGCGGAAAAATCTAACGATCTGTACGACTTCGCTGTCGATCGCACTTTTGATGTGCCGGCAGCCGCTGGTGCGAGTCCATATGCTCGGCGGCGAGATTGATCCGGACGAGGAAGCGGCCGTGGGGATCGACGCACTCGAGGCGATCAATCATTTCCGCGTCGACGTCGCCTTTCTCGGTGGCGGCGGGCTGTCGCCGGACGGAGAGGTGACCGACTTTACCCGCAGCGGCGCCGAGCAGCGCTCGCGCATGGTGGTAACGGCAGCCAAGGCCTATTTCGTGCTCGACAGCTCCAAGTTCGGACGGCTGACGCCGCTGCGCATTCCGCGCTTCGAAGCTGCAGCCGGTGTGATCGTCGACCGGCATCCGCCGGAGGCGATCCGCGAGGCGCTCGAGCGCAAAGGGCCGGCACTGATCGTTGCTGATTCATAAATGTAATATTTTGTAACTTTTTGTCTTGTTCTTTGTCGGCGTTTTGTTACCGTGTGGCCTTCCATGGTTTCGGGAGGTCGTTTCATGGCGCAGGAATTTCCAACGCAGGCACAGGTCGTCATCGTCGGCGGCGGTATCATCGGGTGTTCGGTCGCCTATCATCTGACCAAGCTCGGCTGGACCGACGTCGTCCTTTTGGAGCAGGGGCAGCTGAGCGGCGGCACCACCTGGCACGCAGCCGGGCTCGTCGGCCAATTGCGCAGCCATGCCAACATGACCAGCCTGATCAAGTACTCGACCAAGCTCTATAGCGAGCTGGAGGCCGAGACAGGCCTTGCGACCGGCTGGAAGAATTGCGGTTCGGTCTCGGTTGCGCGCACCGAGGACCGCATGACCGTCTTGAAGCGCACGGCAGCATCCGCCCGTGCGCAAGGGGTCGAGATCGAGGTGATCTCGCCGAAAGAGGCCCAGGATCTCTGGCCGGTCATGGCCATCGACGATCTCGTCGGCGCCGTCTGGCTGCCGGGTGACGGCAAGGCCAATCCGACCGATCTTACTCAGTCGCTCGCCAAGGGCGCACGCAATCGCGGCGCGCGGGTGATCGAGCGCGTCCGGGTCACCGGTATTTCGACCAAGAACGGCGCCGTCACCGGCGTCGAAACCGATCGGGGCGCCATTGCCGCGGAGATCGTCGTCAACTGCGCCGGGCAGTGGGCGCGCAAGGTCGGCCAGATGTGTGGCGTCACCGTGCCGCTGCACTCGGCCGAGCACATGTACATCGTCACCGGTCGCATCGAGGGCGTGCATCCGGATCTGCCGGTCATGCGCGATCCTGATGGATACATCTATTTCAAGGAGGAAGTCGGCGGGCTCGTCATGGGCGGCTTCGAGCCGGAAGCCAAGCCCTGGGGCATGGCCGGCATTCCCGATGATTTCGAGTTCGCGCTTCTGCCTGACGATTGGGACCAGTTCGAAATCCTGATGCACAATGCGCTGCAGCGCGTGCCGCAGCTTGCGACGTCAGAGGTGAAGAAGTTCTACAATGGCCCGGAGAGTTTTACTGCGGACAACAACTTCATTCTCGGCGAGGCGCCGGAACTGAAGAACTTTTTCGTCGGCGCAGGCTTCAACTCCATGGGCATTGCCAGCGCCGGCGGGGCCGGACGGGCGCTTGCTGAGTGGATCGTCAACCGCGCGCCGACCATGGATCTTTGGCCGGTCGATATCCGTCGCTTCGCCGGCTTCAACAACAATCCGCGTTGGCTGCACGATCGCGTCAAGGAAACGCTCGGTCTGCACTATGCGATGCCCTGGCCAAATCGGGAGCTCGATACGGCGCGCCCCTTCCGCCGCTCGCCTCTCTACGATCGCCTTGCCGCCAAGGGTGCCTGCTTCGGGTCGAAAATGGGATGGGAACGGGCCAACTGGTTTGCCGCGCAAGGCGAGCGCCCGGTGACCGAGTATTCCTTCGGTCGGCAGAACTGGCATGAAGCGGTCAGGCGCGAGATGAAGGCGACGCGCGAGGCTGCCGGCATTTTCGACCAGACCTCCTTCGCCAAGCTGCTTGTTCAAGGGCGGGATGCGGCAGCGGCGCTCAATCGCATCTGCGCTGCCGACATCGACGGCGAGATCGGCCGTTCCGTCTATACCGGCCTCTTGAACGCCCGGGGCGGCTACGAGAGCGACCTGACCGTCATGCGACTTGCCGCCGATCGTTTCTTGCTGGTCACAGGTTCGGCCCAAGCGGTGCATGATGCGGACTGGATCCGCAAGAACCTTGCCGCGGACGCCCACGTGACTTTGACCGACGTGACGTCGTCCTATGCAGTCCTGGCGCTGATGGGGCCAAAGTCGCGTGACATTCTCGCGAAGCTCACCTCGGCCGATATCTCGAACGAGGGCTTTCCCTTCGCGACCATTCGCGAGATCGATATCGGCTACGCCACGGCCTTTGCCAACCGCATGACCTATGTCGGCGAACTCGGCTGGGAACTGATCGTGCCGACAGAATTCGCCGTCGGTGTCTATGAGGCGCTGCACGAGGCCGGTCGCGCGTTCGGCCTCACGGATTGCGGCTACTATGCGCTTGAGGCGTTGCGGCTGGAGAAGGGTTATCGCGCCTGGGGCCGCGAACTGACACCCGACATCAACCCCTACGAGGCCGGTCTTGCCTTTGCTGTTGCTCTGGGAAAACCCGACGGCTTCGTCGGCCACGACGCGCTCGTGGCTGCAAAGACCAAAGGCACGCCGTCGCGCCGCATCGTGCAGTTTACGCTCGACGACCCCTTGCCGATGCTTTGGGGCGGTGAACTGATCCTGTGTGCGGGAAAACCGGTCGGCGAGGTCCGCTCTGCCGCCTACGGTCACACGCTTGGGCGCTCGGTCGCGCTCGGACTGCTCGAAAACCCTGGAGGCGTGGACAAAACCTTCCTCGAGGGGGAGCGCTTCGAGATCGATCTTGCCGGCGTTCGCTATGCCGCGACGGTGCATTTGGCGCCGGCCTACGATCCGCGTGCGCTGAAGGTCAAGATTTAGACCATCTCCCGCAACGCGGCGAATTGCGCGTGTTGGTCTTTCCGCGAGCCCGTCTAGGCGGGCTCGCGTTCCAGCAGGAGCTTTGCCGTCTGCCAAAGATCTTCGACCCTGCGGCTGCGCGTCGCGGCGTGACGGTAGAGGCGAATTTCGAGGTCGAGATTCCAGCCCTTATCCGCGGAAGCGGGTACGAGAGCCCCGGCATCAATCGCGTCACGGGCGAGGCTTTCGGGCAGCCAGCAAACGCCGGCACCCGTCATGGCCATGTTCATCAGCCCTGCGCTGATCGTGTTTTCATGCGTGGTGCGACGCCGGAAGGGCGGGCGCCGCAGCATGAGACGAGAAAGGGCGACACCGAAAAACGAATTGAACCCGTAGCTCAGATAGGGAATGGAGAGGCGCGGTTGCGCCACGGCTCGGTCGAGGATGTGCAGTCCCGGTAGCGTGCCATCGGGGATGGAGACCTTTGCCGCGGCGAGCGGGATCAGCCGGTCATGGGCGATCGCCAACGACGAGAATTGTGCGCGGTCGAGATGGAACGGCACCTCCGAATGCGCATAGGTCAGGAAGAAATCCGCCTCGTCACCGATCAGGGCGTCAAGATTGGCCTCGATGCCGCCGCGGTCGGGCATCAGCGAGGTGCTGAAGGCGCCACCTGCATTTTCCAGCAGTTTGAGCCAGCCCGGGAAGATCGTTACCGTCAGCGTATGGAGCGCGGCAAAGCGGATGAGGCCTTCTTCGTGCGACGGGCGCAGCGACTCGCGTGCTGCATAGAAGGTTCGGATTGCCTCCTGTGCTATGGGCAGGAAATTGCGACCTGCCGACGTCAGTTCCGCCGGCATGGTTGCGCGGTTGATCAGCGTTGCGCCGAGCCAGCGCTCCAGCTGTTTGATGCGACGGCTGAAGGCAGGCTGAGTCACGTTGCGCAACTCGGCAGCGCGCGAAAAACTCGATGTGTCGGCAAGCGTCACGAAGTCCTCCAGCCACTTGATCTCCATGCCCAGATCTCCCCTGCGTTGCAGCTGAGGGGATCATAAGTCGTTGGAAAGAAATCGCTATGCCGATATTGCATCAGCCTTTGCTAAAAGCGAATTAGCCAAACCCCGACAAACCTTCCACGTTGCACCCAAGGCAAACAGTTCTGATTTCGAGGCAGCGAGGAGGCTCACGAAATCAAGCTGATAACAAAAGGGGGATTGTTAATGGCCTTCCAGCTTCACGCTGATCTTATTCTGCACAACGGCCGTATCTGGCGGGGCAGGGAGGAGGGGATCAGCGAGGCCGTTGCCATCTGGCAGGGCAAGGTTCTGGCGACCGGCAGCGATGCCGAGATGGCGAGCCTCAAGGGGCCGCATACCGAGGTGATCGATCTCGAAGGCCGTTTTGCCAGCCCCGGTCTCATCGACAATCACCTGCACCTGATTTCCACCGGCATCACCATGGGCTGGGTCGATGCGACGCCTGCCGCCGCGCCGACACTTGCCGCCCTCATGGAAAAGCTCGCCGAACGCGCTGCCGCCACGCCGAAAGGCGCCTGGGTGCGGGCGCGGGGCTATGATCAGGTCAAGCTCGATGTCGGCCGGCATCCGACGCGCGAGGAGCTCGACCGCGCCGTGCCGGATCATCCTGTGCTCTTGACGCGCGCCTGTGGCCATGTGGCCATCGCGAATTCGCTGGCACTGAGCCTGGCCGGTGTCACCGAGGCGACGCCGGTGCCCGACGGCGGCGTGATCGGCACCACCGACGGGCGCCTCAACGGGTTCCTGGCGGAAAACGCGCAGAACCTCATCAAGACGGCCATTCCCGAGGTCACGACGGAGGAGTTGATCGACGGCATCGAGCGGGCAGGGCGCTATCTTCTGTCGCTCGGTATCACCAGCTGCATGGATGCGGCGGTTGGCCAGCTCGCCGGCTTTGCCGAAATCCAGGCCTATGAGATGGCCAAGCTTTCCGGCCGCCTGCCGGTGCGCGTCTGGTTGACGCTGCTGGGCGATCCCGGCGTCTCGATCGTCGAGGATTCCTGGCGGGCGGGGCTCATTTCCGGCGCGGGTGACGACCTGTTGCGCGTCGGTGCCGTGAAGATCTTCCTCGACGGCTCGGCCGGCGGGCGCACCGCCTGGATGACGAAGCCCTATCTCGGCGAGCCCGACAATCTCGGAGTGCAGATGCTGCCGGATGCCGACGTCGAGGCGATCGTCAAATCCTGCCACGACCGCGGCTATCAGATGGCCTGCCACGCGATCGGCGACGGTGCGATCGAGCAGTTGATCACCGCCTATGAAAAGGCGCTGGCCGCCAATCCCGATCCGGATCGGCGTCATCGCATCGAGCATTGCGGCTTCTCGAGCCCCGAGCAGGATCGGCGCATGAAGGCGGCCGGCATTCTGCCGGCGCCGCAGATGGCCTTCATCCACGACTTCGGCGACAGCTACATCTCGGTGCTGGGCGATGAGCGCGGCAAGGCGTCCTACCAGATCGGCACCTGGATGCGCATGGGCCTCAAGCCCTCGACAGGCTCGGACTCGCCGGTCTGCTCGCCCGACCCCTTCCCGAACCTTCACGCCATGATCACGCGCAAGACCGGCAAGGGCACCGTGATGGTGGAGACGGAGAAGCTGAGCCGCGAGGAAGCGTTGCAGGCCTACACGGAGTACGGCGCCTATTCGCAGAAGGCCGAGGGCGTGAAGGGCAAACTGGTGCCGGGCCAATGGGCCGACATTGCCGTCTTCGACAACGACCTGCTGGAAGCACCGGCGGACACCATCCTCTCAGGCACGCGCTGCCTGATGACCCTGCTTGCAGGCCGCGTCGTGCATGACGCGCGCTGACGGCCTGCCGGACTGACCAACACAAAGCCGAAAACGGCACGAGAGGGAAAACAGCATGCTGAAAAAATTGACATTGGCCGCAATGCTTAGCCTCGGGGTGGCAACCGGAGCGCTGGCTGCGGGTGAACGCCACGGCGGAACGCTCGTCTTTACCGCACCCTATGGCTCGAGCTTCGCTACGCTCGACGTTCAGGCGAGCCCGAACACGCAGGAAGAATTCATCACCCAGGCGATCCATCGCGCCCTCTACAGCTGGGATTCGATCCAGAACAAGCCGGTGCTGGAACTCGCAAGCTCGGAAGAGGTGTCCGAGGACGGTACGGTGCACACCTATCGCCTGCGCGACAATGCCGTCTTCCACAACGGCAAGCCGCTGACGGCCGACGATATCATCTACAGCTACAAGCGCATCGCCAACCCGAAGAACGCCTTCCCGGGTGCAAGCTATATTGCCGTCATCAAGGGTGCGGATGAGTTCATCGCCGGCAAGGCCGAGGAGATTTCCGGTCTGAAGAAGATCGATGACCACACGCTGGAGATCACCTATACCGGACCGATCAACCCCGGATTCCCGCTGATGCAGAACACGACGGTGATCTATCCGTCTGACGTCAAGGATGAATCGAGCTTCGCCAAGACCCCCGTCGGCCTCGGCGCCTTCGTCTTCAAGGAACACGTGCCGGGTTCGCAGGTCGTCGTCGAAAAGTTCGACAAGTACTACGAGGAGGGCAAGCCCTATCTCGACCGCATCAACATCGTGCTGATGGCCGAGGACGCCGCGCGCGACGTCGCATTCCGCAACAAGGAAATCGATGTTTCCATCCTCGGGCCTACCCAGTACCAGGCCTATCAGGGTGAGGACGCGCTCAAGGACCACCTGCTCGAAGTTGCCGAGGTCTATACGCGCAACATCGGCTTCAACCCGGCCTTCGAACCTTTCAAGGACAAGCGGGTCCGCCAGGCGATCAACCATGCGATCAACGCGCCGCTGATCATCGAACGCCTCGTCAAGAACAAGGCCTACCCGGCTTCCGGCTGGCTGCCGCTGTCTTCGCCGGCCTTCGACAAAGACAAGGCGCCCTACGCCTTCGATCCTGAGAAGGCCAAGGCTCTGCTGGCGGAAGCAGGCTATGCCGATGGCTTCGAATTCGAAGTGACGGCGAGCCCGAACGAAAGCTGGGGCGTGCCGATCGTCGAAGCCATCCTGCCGATGCTGAAGAAGGTCGGTATCACCGTGAAGCCGAAACCGGTCGAAAGCTCTGCGCTTGGCGATGCCGTGACGTCGAACAACTTCCAGGCTTTCATCTGGTCGAACCTGTCCGGTCCCGACCCGCTCAATGCGCTGCGTTGCTTCTATTCCAAGACGGCGCAGTCGGCCTGCAACTACGCGAGCTACTCGAGCCCGGATTTCGACAAGCTCTATGAGGCGGCCCAGCAGGAACGCGACCCGGCCAAGCAGGGCGATCTGCTTCGCCAGGCCAACAACATCGTGCAGGACGATGCGCCGGTCTGGTTCTTCAACTACAACAAGGCGGTCATGGCCTACCAGCCCTGGATCCACGGCCTTGTCCCGAACGCCACGGAACTGGCGGTCCAGCCCTATGACGAGATCTGGATCGACGACACGGCTCCGGACGCACGCAAATAGCCCTTGAGAGGTTCGGGGCGGCTTAGGCCGCCCCACACATCAGTTGTCCCACCCAGCCGGGTGGCCAAAATGGAACCGCTCATGCTTCGTTTTACCCTGCGCCGCATTCTGCAGGTCGTCCCGACGATCGTCGTGGTGGCGTTGCTGATCTTCGTTATCTTCTCCGTCGTCCCCGGTACCTTCGCGGCCAGCCTCTTTGCTGACGGCAAGCGCGCCGCCGATCCGCAAATGATCGCTCGCCTCAACGAGGAGTTCGGTCTGAACAAGCCGCTGATGGAGCGCTTCGTGACCTATGTCACGGATCTCGCGCAGTTCGATCTCGGCACCAGTTTCCGCACGCGCCAGCCGGTCATCGACCTCATCGGTGACCGCATGGGCGCCTCGCTTCAGTTGGCCGTTGCTGCCATGGTCTTTGCCATCGTCGTCGGCGTGCCGCTCGGCTTTCTTGCAGCACTCAGGCCCGGTTCGATCCTCGATACCGTGACGATGATCGGCGCGGTTTCGGGCCTCTCCATGCCGCAATTCTGGCTCGGCCTTTTGATGATGTACCTCTTCGCGCTGCAACTGAACTGGCTGCCCAGCTTCGGTTATGGCGACGGCTCATTTAGGAATCTCATCCTGCCGGCCGTGACCCTTGGCGTCACACCGCTGGCGCTGCTTGCGCGCACCACGCGGGCGGGCGTGCTCGACGTGTTGAACGCCGATTTCATCCGCACCGCCCATTCCAAGGGCATGAGCGAGGCGAAGGTCGTGCGCTGGCATGTGGCCCGCAATGCGCTGGTGCTGATCGTCACCACCGTCGGCCTGCAGTTCGGCTCGCTGATCGGCCAGGCCGTCGTCATCGAAAAGCTGTTCGCCTGGCCCGGCATCGGTTCGCTCCTAGTCGACAGTGTGGCGATCCGCGACATTCCCGTGGTGCAGGGCACGATCCTCGTCATCGTGCTGTGGTTCCTGATCATCAATACCGCCGTCGATCTGGTCTATGCCGCGATCGATCCGCGCATCAAGCAGGAGTGACGCCCATGCGCCTCGGCTTCAACTTCTGGCTCGGTGCGACGCTGACGGCACTGGTTATCTTCGCCGGTCTCCTTGCCCATTGGATCGCACCCTTCGACCCGGTGCTCGATGCGGACCTGATGAATTCCGAACTGCCGCCCGACGCCACCTTCTGGTTCGGCACGGACGCGCAGGGACGTGACGTCTATACCCGCATTCTCTACGGCGCGCAGATCTCGCTGACCGTCGGCATCGTGTCGCAGGTGATCAACTCGATCATCGGCGTCACGCTCGGCATGACCGCAGGCTACTGGGGCGGCTGGTGGGACGACCTGGTCAACGGCCTGACCAACGTCATGCTCGCGATCCCCTCACTGATCTTCGCTCTCGCGGTCATGGCTGTGCTTGGCCCCGGGCTGCCGTCGCTTTTGATCGCGCTCGGCCTCACCAACTGGAGCTGGACCTGCCGCATCGCCCGGTCTTCGACGCTCTCGCTGAAATCGCAGGGCTACGTGCAGGCGGCCCAGACGCTGGGCTATGGCGACCTGCGCATCATGTTCACGCAAATCCTGCCCAACATGATGGGGCCGATCCTCGTCATGGCGACGCTCGGCATGGGCTCGGCGGTGCTGTCTGAAGCTGCACTCTCGTTCCTCGGGCTCGGCATCCAGCCGCCATTCCCGAGCTGGGGCTCGATGTTGACCGATGCCCGCCAACTTATCCAGCTCGCCCCCTGGGCGGCGCTCTTTCCCGGCCTTGCCATCTTTCTTTCGGTGCTCGGCTTCAACCTCCTCGGCGATGGACTGCGCGACAGCCTCGACCCGCATATGAGGACGCGCAAGCCATGACCGCGCCGCTTCTCGACATCAAGGACCTCCAGCTTGGCGTTTCGCTCGGCCGTTCCAGCCACCATCCGCTGCTCAAGGGCGTCTCCTTCCAGATCATGCCCGGCGAGGCCTATGGCCTCGTCGGCGAATCCGGTTCCGGAAAATCGGTAACATCGCTTGCCGTCATGGGCCTTTTGAAACGGCCTCTCGCCGTCACCGGCGGCGAGATACTGTTCAAGGGGCAGAACCTGCTGGCACTGCCGAAGCGTGAGATGCGGCGGCTGCGCGGCAACCGTATCGCCATGATCTTCCAGGAGCCGATGACGGCGCTGAACCCGCTTTCGACGGTCGGACGACAGATCGCCGAGATGTTCGTGCTGCATCAGGGAAAAAGCTGGGCGGAAGCCGAAAAGCTCGCCGTTGAAGCGCTCGGGAACGTGCGCGTGCCCAATCCTGATCGGCGTGCCAGGAACTACCCGCACCAGATGTCCGGCGGACTGCGTCAGCGGGTGATGATCGCGATGGCGCTTGCCTGCAGTCCGGACCTGTTGATCGCCGACGAGCCGACGACGGCCCTCGACGTGACCGTGCAGGCCGAGGTGCTGCGCCTGATCAAGGAACTCTGTGCGGCACGCGGCACGGCCGTTCTCTTCATCAGCCACGACCTCGGCGTCATCGCCAGCATCTGCCAGCGCGTCGGGGTGATGTATTCGGGCTGCCTCGTCGAGGAGAACGAAACGCGGGCGCTCTTTGAAAGCCCGAAGCACGAATACACCCGCGGCCTGCTCGGTGCTCTGCCGCGCCTTGGCAGCCGCAGCGAGCATGGGCGGCAGCGGCTCGTCGATATCGACAGCATCATCGACGACCGCTCGAAGCTGACGGAAAGCCGCTTTATCATGCCCCGTGAACTGGAGGGGAGCCAGCCATGACCGCTCCGCTGTTAGAGGTGGACGATCTCCACGTCCGTTTCCCGATTTCCGGCGGTGGCCTGCTCGGCAAAGGACGACGTACGCTCCACGCCGTCAACGGCATCAGCTTCGAGCTCGCCAAGGGCGAATGCCTGTCGATCGTCGGCGAATCCGGCTGCGGCAAGTCGACGACTGCGCTTTCCATCCTCGGCCTGCAGGAACCGACCGAGGGCATGATCCGCTATCGCGGTCAGCCGCTGGCGGGGCCTGGCGCGCCGCACCGAATGGACCGGGCGAAGGCGGTGCAGATGGTGTTCCAGGACCCTTACGCCTCGCTCAATCCGCGCCAGTCCGTGCGCACCTCGCTCGCCGCACCGCTGCGGCTGCACGGCATTTCCGCCGCCTCGGAGATCGAGGGCCGCATCGAGGCGATGCTGAAGAACGTCGGCCTGACGGCCGAACAGGCCGGCCGCTATCCGCATGAGTTCTCCGGCGGCCAGCGCCAGCGTATCGGCATTGCCCGCGCGCTGATCCTCGAGCCTGAGATCGTCGTGCTCGACGAGCCGGTTTCCGCCCTCGATGTGTCGATCCGCGCGCAGATCATCAATCTCCTGCTCGACCTTCAGGAAAAGCTCAGCCTCTCCTATCTGATGATCAGCCACGATCTGAGTGTGGTAGAGCATATGAGCGACCGGGTGTTGGTGATGTATTTCGGCGAAGTCGTGGAAGAGGGCGGCTGGCGCGAGATTTTCGAAGCGCCCACTCATCCCTATACGCGCCGCCTGATTGCCGCCATTCCCGATCCTGATGCGGCGTTGAAGCCGGCGGCCAGGCAGGCGCGCGACGCCGCCGTGCCGCACCTTGCCGGCCGCAGCTTCGTTTCCGATGGCAGCACCGCGCCGGATGTCTTTACCGCCCCCGTGCGGTCCGAACTGATCGAGATTGGCAGAAACCATCGGGTTCGGATGGCTTTGGCCTAAACGATGGAATGTGTTGAGCGAAGCCCCGTTCCGCCCTGCTGCAAAGATGGGCTAGGTTGCTCGACATCCGAGCGTGGAATCTTTGAAATCTAGGATGAGCCAATGAAACGCATGCCGAAGATCGCCGTGATCATGGATGAAAACACCAGTGCAGGCGGCGGACGCTATGACGTCTCGAGAAACTACTTCTCCGCTCTGCGCCGTGCCGGTGCCTTTGCCTTCGGCATTCCCTATATTCCCGATCTCGTCGACCAGGTCGTCGAGGAGTTTGACGGGTTCCTAAGCGTCGGCGGCCGCATCAACTTTCCGAAAAGCTGGTATGTCGAAGGAGACCAATCCCAGTATCCGCCCTCGGATCGACTGGCCGTCGACATGGCATTGATGGAAAGCTTCCTTGCCCGCGACAAGCCTGTGCTCGGCATCTGCAACGGCATGCAGATGCTCGGCTGCCTCAACGGTTGCAGGATGGTTTCCGATGTCCATTCGTCGTGGCCCGGCGCGCTCAATCACGACCAGGCCAATTTCTCGCATGACGTCAGCATCGTAGCCGGCACCAGAATGGCCGACATCCTCGCCGTCGAAACATTCGCCGTGAACACGTTTCATCGTGAGGCGATCGTCGAGGTCTCCGATGCCGTGACCGTGACTGCCCGAGCCCCCGATGGAGTGGTCGAAGCGATCGAGGTCGCCACGCAGACCTTTGCCATGGGGCTGCAATGGCACCCTGAAATGCTGGATGCGGACAGCCATCCGGGCGCTCGTGTTTTCGAAGCCTTCGTCGAGGCGTCAAACCGGCACCTTCGATAACCTGCTCCACGGCCTTGTTGCGCTCTTCCGGAAGCACATTTTGCCGTCTCGCGATTGACGTTGGCGGCGCCAGCAAATAGGGCCAAGCCGAGAGGCGTGCCGAACGCCGGCAGACAGCAACAGGAGTGTAGAGTGAGCGAACCGACCGTAGCAGAGGCAACAGATCGCATTTACGAATCGCTGCAGGCAGACAATGCCGACATCGATCTTCATATCGCGACCCTCAAGGCAGCGTTGACGCGGGCTGGTTTGAAAGAGGCCGTCTTCGATCCGACCAGGCTCGTGCAAAACAACCGTTCCGGACGGAAGCTGATGCAGGCATACTTTCGGCAGCGCGGCGTAACGGTGAAATTCTCCGCTTAAGGATGTCTTCACTCAGATAGGCCGCGGCAAGGCGGCCCATGAGGTGGCATTCCTGGTCCATGTGGAGCGGTCGGCGAACTATCCCGGCCGAACCTCTCGGCGCGCGACGCTTTCAATCGGTCATCTCGCGCGCAAACGGCCCCTGGCCGCATTTTGTAACCGTCTGGTAAGCGCACCAAATTCGCGCTTCAGCCCCGCGCTTTGGCGATGGCGTCCTTCAGTCCTTTTTCATCCAGAACGCCGGGAATGATCGCCGAACCGATGACGAAGGATGGCGTGCCGGCGAAATTGAAGGCGAGGGCCTGACTGTAGTTGCGGTCGAGCAGTCCGGAGATCTTGGCATTGTGCGTGTTCACGGCTGCGGTCAGCTCCTTCATCGAAAGACCCGCTCCGGTCAGCGCTTTCTCGATATCGTCCTGCGACAGCCTCGCCTTGGTTTTCATCAATGCCTCCATCGCCGGCTGGTACTTGCCGATCTGGGCAGCTCCAAGCACCGCCTGCGCGGCGAAGACGGAGGTTTCGCCCAAGATCGGCCAATCCTTCAGCACGAGCCGCACGTTGCCGTCGGCCTTGACCACCTTCTCGACCGTCGGATGCACTTTCTTGCAGTAGGGGCACTGATAGTCGAAGAATTCGACGATCGTGACATCGCCCTTCGGATTGCCGAGGACAGGTGCGTCCTTGTCGAAAAACACTTCCTCCTTGGTCAATTGCTGGGCGAAGGATGGTCGGCCTCCGACAAGCACGGCGGCGGCGGTCGCGACCGTGGCGGTAAGAACGGTTCTGCGGGTGAGCATCAGATTTCTCCTTGTGCGAATGGGGTGACGCCGAAAGCGACGGCGCGTGTGGCGATGGCAAGGACCATGCCGCGCAGGCAAACGGCGGAAGTCGGAAAGGCTGGAGCAATCACTCTGTCTGCTTCCTGTCTTCAGATGAAAAGGCGGCGAGCCGTTCGGCGATTGCCTCGCGCGAGATTTCGCCGAGATGGGTCGCGGCGAGCGTACCGTCCGGATTGATGAAAAGTGTGGCGGGAAGGCCGATCGCGCCGTAGTGCCGGGATAGGTCCGAGAAAGGATCGATAAGGATGGTTTCCAGGTCGACGCCGGTTTGGCGCAGATAGGATTCTATCGCAGCGCGGCTTTCGCCCTGGTTGGCGAAGAGAAAGTCGACCCCGGGATTGCCTTCGGCCATCCCCGCCATCATCGGCATTTCCCGCCGGCAGGGCGGACACCAGCTTGCCCAGAGATTGAGAACCGCAGGCCGGCCCTTGCGCTCGGCGATGGCAAGGGTCTCGTCCCGTGCGAGCACGGCATAGGACGTTTCCGGCGCACGGGGTGCCGCGCCGCTATCGGTGAGGGTTGTAACGACGACCCAGACGAAGAGGCCGGCAGCGAGCGGCAAGATCGCCCAAGGTGCGGCTTTTGGTGCTTTTCGCCAGAGGATCACCGCGGCGAGGAGAACGCCGAGGAGGCCGCCTGTCGGGGAAAAACCGCCCTGCCAGATGGCGAGAACGCGCAACGGCTCCTGCAGGAAGCTCTCGGCATGGGCGAGCACATGCCCCGCCCGCGCGCCGACAACGCCCAAGAGTGTGGCCGTCGTCGTAAAGCTGCCAAGCCGGTTGTCGACGCGCGCAGCAAGGAGAGAGCCGATCAGCATGAACACGACCAAGCCGACGATCACCGAAAAGCGATCGGCAGAAAAGGCGAAGGGGCCTATCGCGACGGCGTTCATTGCGAACCACCCTTGGCGATCCGCGCCGCTTCCGCAAGCGAGGCGGACGTGATTTCGCCGACGAGGCGCGTACCGGGTGCCTCCTCCTTGCTGCGGTCGAAGAAGATCATGGTCGGCGGGCCGACGACGGCAAGTGAGCGCATCAGCGCGCCGTTCTCCGCATCGAGGGTGCTGACGTCGAGGCTTGCCAGGCGGACCCCGTTGAGGCCGGCAACGACATCAGGCGCCGTCAGCACGGAGCGTTCGATCGTGCGGCAGGTGACGCACCAGTCCGCGGTGACATAGACGAGGGTCGGTTGCCTGTTGGTGGCTGCGGTGTCGAGAAGGCTGGAGAGTGCACCGGCCGAGCCGACCTTGGTAAAGTCCGACTTCTGGATGGTGGCTGTCTGCCCAACGCTCGCTGCCCCCCTGAGCGGACCGAGCGGGGTGAGCGGATCGCTGGCTCCAAGGCCGAAGCCCACCAGCAGGAGACCGCCCCAAATGAGCGAGACGACAGCGGTCAAGCGCGCCAGCACGCCATAGCTGCGCGTCGGGCGCAGCCCGTCGAAAGTGCCCGCGTAGATGCCGAAAGCAAGGGCCAGCACAGCCCAGGGCAGGAGGAGGAAGCGCTCCGGCACCAGTGGCGTCGCAAGCCAGATCGCCGTTCCCAGAAATGCAAAGCCGAGGACGTGCCGGACACGTTCCATCCACGCACCGGCGCGCGGCAGCGCCTTGCCGCCGATCGTCGCCATGATGATCAGCGGAATGCCCTTGCCAAGTCCAAGGGCGAAAAGGGCGAGTGCGCCGACCGCAATGTCACCGGTCCGGGCAATGTAGAGGAGAGCGCCGGCAAGCGGCGCGGTGACGCAAGGGCCGATGAGGAAGGCGGAGGAAAGACCGAGCAGGGCGGCAGCACCGACCGAACCGCCCTTCTGCCGGCCACCGCTCAGGCGGTTACCGATCGCTGCCGGCAGCTTGACCTCGAAGAGCCCGAAGCTGGAGAGCGCCAGCAGCACGAACAGTGCCGCGACCACGCCGATCGCGACGGGTGATTGCAGCACGATCTGCAGGTTCTGCCCCGACCATGCGGCCGCGATGCCGAGGAGACCGAAGGCGGATGCCAGAGCCAGCACATAGGCGGATGCGAGCACGAAACCGCGTCCCGCGGTCAGTCCCTTTCCCTCGCGCGTGAGCATGGCCGCGACGATCGGATACATCGGGAAGACGCAGGGCGTGAAGGCGAGCAGCAGTCCGAAGCCGAGGAAGCCGGCAAGAAGCAGCGCAAGCCCGCCCCCGGTCATCAGTCGGTCGACCGCCGTCTCGCCGCCGTCAGCTGCGATGGAAAACCCTGCGTCCGTCGCTTCCACGGGGCGTGCGTCCTTGGCAGGCGCAAAGGCAAAGCCACCCGCCGGCTTGCTGATGGTCATCGCGGCGGTATCGATTGTCCGCGTTGTCGGCGGATAGCACAGCCCGCCATCCTGGCAGCCCTGATAGGTGAGGCGAACGGTTTGAGGCGCATCGGCGATCCAGGCCGAAGCGTTCCGATAATAGACCTCGGTCGTGCCAAAGCCTGGGTCGTCCTTGACGGTGCCCGGATCGGTCCGCAGGGCGATCGGTTGATTGCCCTCATCTTTTGCTTCCAGGAAGTCCCTGTAGAGATAGTAGCCGTCGGCGATCGTCCATGTGATCGCCAGCCGGCCGTCGTCCTGCCTGGCGATTGCAGGCACGAAGGCCTGGCCCATCGGCAGGGGCGCTTCGAGCGCCCGGGCCGGCTGGATCGCCGCAATCAAAACCCAAACCAGCGCGAGCAGACATATTTTCCGCATCGTACTTGCGTCCTCGTCTTCATTCGAGGGCGGAGCGATCAAGCCGCAACCTTAAGGCAGCCTTAAAATGACGGATCGGGGGGATAAGGTTGGGAAAAGGCCGCGCAAACTAATCCGTTAAGACCTTGGCGCTGACTTTCTCCAGCGTCGGGTTGTCGCGGACACTGCGGTCGGTCACCAGAACATCGACCGCCGAGAGCGGGGCAAATTTGTAGGCGCCGGCGGTTCCGATCTTGTCAGGTGTCGCGATCGCGACCACCTCGGCGGACACCTGCAGCATCGCGGCTTTGACCGCCGCTTCGTCATAGCCGGCGGTGGTCAGGCCGTATTCCTCATGGAGACCATGAACGCCGATAAAGCAGATGTCTGCGCTCAGGGCGTGGATCTGCTCGAGGACACGCGCGCCTAAGGTCATCTGGCTCCGCTTGTCGAAGACCCCGCCGAGAAGGATGACCTCGAGGTTTCGGTGTTCGGCTGTCGCCGTCGCAATGGTTGGGCTGTTGGTGATGACTGTTGCCCTCAAGTCCAGTGGCAGATGCTTGGCAAGCTCGAGATTGGTGGTTCCGCCATCGATCATGATGATCTGATCGGGCAAAACGATCTCGGCGGCGATGCGTGCAAGCTTCGTCTTTACGTCCCTGGCAATCTTGTATCGCCCCTGGAATGGTTGTTCACCGGGCGTCACCGGGAGGGCAGCGCCGTGAACGCGCTTGATCAGGCCGTCGGCTGCGAGTTCCCGAAAATCGCGCCGCGCCGTGTCCTCCGAAAGCGAGAAGCGCTCTGCCAGATCAGCGGTGGAAAGGCGGCCCTTTGACTGCAGTTCAGCAAGAATGAATTTTCGGCGCTCGTCCGGGGTCGATTCCAATTTCCTGCTCCATCCAGATTGCACGATTGTACGTATTCGTGCATATACAGGAATCACAAGATCTCAACAAGGATTATGTGATGAGCGCTTTGGCTATCAAAGGAAATGTCGTCCTCCCGAACAGGGTTCTGGAAAACGCGGTGGTCGAATGTCGCGGTGGCCGCATTGCGAATGTTGCGGCCGATTGGGAACCTGGCGAGACCGCGAGCGTACTCGACATGTCCGATCACTTTATTTGCCCGGGCTTTGTCGATATCCACATCCATGGGGCCGCGGGCGCAGACTACATGGATGGCACGGATGAAGCGGTAAGGACGGTCAATCGTGCCCATGCGCGACATGGCACCACCTCGGTGTTCCCGACGACGACCACCGGATCGTTCGAGCAACTCGATGCGATGATCCAAGCGTGCGAAAACGTGCAATCGAATTGGTTGCCCTCGGATGGTGCCCGGATCGCCGGCGTGCACTTCTACGGTCCCTATTTCGCCGAGGACAAGGTTGGGGTCCATTCTAAGGAAGGCCGCCGGGATCCCGTTCGGGAAGAGTACGAATACTTCCTGACCAAGGAGATCGTCCGGATCGCGACATGCGCATCCGAGCTGCCAGGCGCGCTCGAGTTTTTCGAGTTTGCGCGCCAGCAAGGCTGCTTCATCACCTGCGGCCACTCGAATGCGGCATGGGGCGAGCTGGAGGCGGCGTTTGCACGTGGCATGCGGCATGTCGATCACTTTTGGTGCGCAATGAGTTCCGTGTCGTCGTTGCGGCAGCGCTTTGGCACGCCGATGCAGGCGGGCATGGAACAATACGTTCTCATGAACGACGAGATGAGCACCGAGGTGATCGCTGATGGCATCCATCTCTCCGACGATCTCCTGCGCTTCGCCTTCGAGATGATCGGCCCACAAAGGACCTGCCTGGTTACGGACGCGAACCGCGCCATGGATGCGCCTCCCGGCAAGTACAGGTTCGGCTCGGAAGATGACGGCACCTGGGTGTTCAGCGACGGCAATTCGGTCAGAGGCGCCGATGGAAGCCTTGCAAGTTCCATGCACGGGATGGACCGGATGGTTCGAACGATGGCGCATGCCGTCGGACGCGATCTGCCTTCGGTCATTCGGATGGCGTCGCTGACGCCTGCGGAACTGGTTGGCGCTGCCGGCGACATCGGAAGCATCGAGACGGGCAAGTTGGCGGACTTCGTGGTGCTCGACCGTGATCTCAACGTGAAGTCGGTGATCATCGGGGGTGTCGTTGCCGTCGGCGATGGTGCAAACCTCGGGCAACACATCTGATGCGGGCGCCCGAAGTCGCTCTCGGCATCGATGTCGGCGGCACCAAGACGCGCTGGATGATCGCTCACGACGGGGTCCTTCGGGTCGATCATCAGGTTCCGACGGTTGCCTGGAGGCACGCCAGCTACTCCGACGAGGATTGCCTTCGGTTGAAGCGCCTCGTGGAGGCGACCTTCGACGGGGTTACGCCGTCGAGGGTTGTCATGGGGGCGAACGGCTGCAACGACGAACAGGCACTCCGCCGTTGCGAGACCGCGCTTTGTGATGTGACGGGGTGGAACATCCGGGTCGTGAACGACGCAGAGCTGCTTGCGGCTGCAGGCCATGGGCGAGGCATTTCGCTCATTGCCGGAACGGGGTCCATTGCTGTCGCGAGAGACCGCGCCGGCACGCTGATATCGGCCGGCGGCTGGGGATGGCTCATTGGCGATGACGGCGGCGGGGCCGGCTTGGTCCGGCGCGCCCTTCAGGAGGCGCTCGCCGCCGAGGACCTTGGAATGCCGGATCGCCTGCTTTCGCAGGCGCTGATGGAGAGCTTGGCGATCCCAAGACTTCTGCGCGCGAACGAGCGGCTGGCGGAGGCACCTTCCGCGGCTTCCCTGGCATGCCACGTGCCGGCGATCTTCGAGGTTGCAGCACGTGGCTCCAGGATCGCCGGGCGCGTTCTGGAGGACGGGGCGTCCAGTCTTGCAGATATGGTCGGCAGGCTTCACCGACGCGGCGCACCCGGCCCGGTTTTTGCCGGCGGCGGCCTATTGGAAAGCCAGGCCCGGTTCTTCAGCCATGTGAGCCGCCTCATCCGGGAGCGATACGGCCTCATCGTGTTTCTCGTGCGTGACCCACCTGTGGTCGGCGCGCTGAAGCTGGCGGTGCGAGTGGGGTGTGGCGCCAGGCACCCGTGAATGCTCGCCGAGCATTGGTCTCCCTTCTTAAGCTGCTGGGAGAGCGGGTGGGGAGATTGCTGTTCGGTGGCACTGCGGTCGGGTGTGGCGATCGACCACGCCGAACAGTCGCCCTTGATCGACTGGTGGCTCTAGGAAATCGACATTTGTTCGAAGTCTGTCTTGTGCCGGACGAGCACTTTCGGGGCGGCCGGTCGGTGCACTTCGGTCGGACAGTTAGAGAGTGTGTCGGCCCTTCGAGAGCAAAGGCCGAGCGATCGTGGGCATTCAGTCGGCTCTCCTGCTGATGAGCACCGGCCCTTCGGCCGGCGCCCAGACTTTATTGCCTGTGTTTCCTAGTGGGTTGCACCCGATCCGCCGGCTGCGACGATCGCGAAGGGTTGTCCTTCGACTGCGATCGTGCGGGTTTCCTTCAGGGTACCCGTGTCGATCAGGCGCACCAGGCTCTGGCGCGGATCGGTGATGGCTAGGTGGTTTCCGGCGACGGCCAGGCGGGGCCTTGCGTCGCGCCAGTGACCGTCTTTGCTGTAAGGTTCCGTGACGGTCTCCGATCTGGTGATCACGCCATCCACGACGTCGAGCAGGTGAAGTTTGCCGTCCTCCGTCAGGATGTAGGCGTTGCGTGACTTTGCCGGATCGAGGATGAAGTCGACCCGCCGCAGCGGCAGTTCGACGAGGCGGTAAGGTTCTTTCGCGTCGGCGTCGATCAGCACCACCTTGTCCTCTCCGTAGTTCCCGAGGAAGAACTGCATCGAGGTGCCGCCGAGCAGGGTCGAGACCTTGCCTTCCGGCAGCTTGTCGCCATAGGCGAGCATCTCGAGCTTGGGGCCGTCGAGCCCGCCCGGACGCGCGACCAGGACGCCCTCGGCGCAACCGAAGGCGACCAGACGTGCGGACGTTGCTTCCCCGTGGAGCCCCGTGCAGGTTGCGACATCGCCGACCTGCTTGCCTTCCTTGTCGAGGACGCGCAGACCCAGGCGAGGGGGAAGCTCGCCTTCCTTGACCGGGGCTTCGAGGTTCGGGACCGAAACGAGAAGATGGTTGCCGGTCGAGACCGCGACGCCATGGTGTGCGGCGGTCGTGTCGTAAGCCTTGAGTTCCGCCTTGCCGTCCAGAAGCGCGCTTTCGCCAAGCAGATCGAACTTGCCGCCGCGGTCGTAGAAGATGGCGAGATCGTCACCATGGGCAACCACGTGGCCCGGCTTTTGTCCGCGGATCGTCGTCTCGAGAAGCCTTGGCTCCTTGACTTCGATGTCTCGGTGCTCGCCGTGATCGGAAAGGGCGATGCCGGTGTCGATGGCATGGATCAGGTTCTGTTCGCCCTGGACGGCAAAGACCGTGCGCCCGGTATCGCTCAACGAAAGGGCGGCGTAGCCCTCAAGGTCGAAACGGCCGATTTCCTTGTCCGTTTCCAGATCGATGGCGCGGACCACGGGCTTGGTGTGGTCGGCAATGAACAAACGCCAGGTCTCGCGCTGCTGTTCTTCCTCGGCATGGGAGGTCAACGGAAAGGCGAGGGTCGCAAGTATGGTCGTGGCAAAAAGCGCGGGCAAACCGGAGCGGGACATGAAATCTCCTATAATGTAATAACGTAACGTTCGTTGTGTTATAGCGTTACGTTTCTCTTGTCCAGCGGCAACAACCTGGCGTTTGCATCGGAGTCGGCGAGGACGGCATAGGCGGTTCGCCGAGAGTTCTGCCGTGACCTTGACGTCAAGGGTGGTGAGGCTTGGTCTCGCCAAAGCGACTTCGCCTGTGGAAGGCGAATGGCGGCCTGTCTCGCCGCCATCCGCCGAAACGTTTGGTTTATTGTGGTGGAGTTTGCCGGTCTTTCTGAAAGGGCGAGACGGACCCAGACCCACCATAGGGCCACGCATCACGGATGCGGTCGCCAAAATGCGGCTGGGTCCGGTCGTGCCGTCACTTCGTTGCGCCCTCGCTCAAGGACAGCTTGTTCCCGCGGCGCTGCGGCAGGCGGCCGTTCAGAACGATGTAGGCGAGGAGGCCTATCACCAGACCCCAGAAGGCCCCGCCGATGCCGAGCAGCTTGATGTTGGCGGCGGAGGCCAGGAACGTGATGAGCGCCGCTTCGCGGGAGGCCGGGTCGGCTGTCGCTGCCGCAAGGCTGCCCCCGATCGTGCCGAGCAGGGCAAGGCCCGCGAGCGTGGTGATGAAGGTTGCCGGAAACGCCATGAACACGGCCGCAAGCGTGACGCCGAACACGCCCACGAGCACGTAGAAAAAGCCCGCAGCGATACCCGCGATCCAGCGCCGGGACGGATCCTCATGGGCCTCCTTGCCGGTGGCGATAGCCGCCGTGATTGCCGCGATGTTGAAGGCGTGCGAGCCGAAAGGCGCCATGATCAGCGAGCCGAGGCCCGTCGCGGTGACAATCGGGTTCGCGCTGGTCTTGAAGCCGTCATTCCGCAGCACCAGCATTCCCGGCATGTATTGGCCGGTCAGCGTGATCAGAAACAGCGGTAATGCGATCGAAAGCAGCGCGTTCAATGAGAATTCCGGCATCGTGAAAATGGGGGCCGCGAACTTGAGCTTCAGGCCCGACAGGTCGACCCGGCCCTCTGCGAGCAGGAACAGGAGCCCGAGGACGAGAATGCCCACCACGGCATAGCGGGCGGAGAAGCGCTTCAGGACGACATAGGCGACGATCAGCAGGCCGACGAGCAGCGGGTCGACGCTTGCGCCGCCGAATGCGCCGATGCCGAACTGCAGCAAAATGCCGGCGAGCAGGCCAGCGGCGATGCCGGGCGGGATCAGCCGGATAACCTTCTCGAAATAGCCCGAAAGTCCGAGCGCGACGAAGGCCAGGGCCGAGATCATGTAGGCGCCGATGGCTTCGGCATAGGGGGTGGTCGCAAGCGCTGTGACGAGAAAGGCTGCGGCCGGCGTCGACCAGGCGGTGATGATCGGCTCGCGGTAGCGCCAGCTCAGCCAGAGCCCTGTCAGTCCGACGCCGATGGATATCGACCAGACCCAGGACGCCGTCACCGCGGGGCTGAGCCCAGCCACCTTCGCAGCCTGAAAAACCAGGATGAAGGTGCCGCCATAATTGACGATGACGGAGATCAGGCCCGCGACGATGGGATGAGCGAGATCGTTGAAGCGAAGGGATGACGGGGAGACATGGGAGGTCATGATCTATCGGGCTCCTGAATTTTCGGGGAGGACTGGTAAGCCGCGTTGACAAATAGCCAGTCATTGGCCCGATATACCCATCCATTTTCCTCAATCTGGCCAGACCATTTGTTCAAGCATTCCCAACTCGAGTCCGTGAAGGCATGGATTGCCCAGCCCGCCCAGGCGGGCATGCCGCTTCATGGGCGTATCCAGCGGGCGATTCGGCAGCTGATCCTCGACGGTGCGCTTGGGCCGGGAAAGCCGCTTCCGGCTTCGCGGGCGCTGGCCAAATCTCTCGGCGTGTCGCGCGATACGATCGAAGCGGCCTATGGCCAGCTTCATGCCGAAGGTTTTATCGACCGGCGCGTCGGCAGCGGCAGCTTCGTGGCCGAGGTGACGGAGTTTGCGCCCGGCAGGCGCCAGTCTCCAAGACGCACGCAGTCGCTCAACCAGGCGCCGGCCTTGAGCAGGCGCGGCAATGCCATGTTTGGCAGCGGCGGCGTCAGCGAGCAGCTGTTGCCGCGCCCCTTCGCCCATGGCGTGCCGGAGACGCGCAGTTTTCCGCTCGCGCTCTGGGAGCGCCTCGGACGGCAGATCCTGCGCGAAACCGGCAGACGGGCGCTGCTTCACGGCGACCCGCAAGGGATCGAAGAGCTGCGCCGTGCCATTGCCGACTATGTGAACCTTGAGCGCGGCGCCCGTGCCACGGCCGAACGGGTGCTGATCCTCACCAGCTCGCAGCAGGCGCTGACCTTGTGCGCCAACATGCTGCTCGATCCCGGCGACCTTATCTTCATCGAGGATCCGGCCTACTACGGCGCACGCAAGGCGTTCGATGCGGCGGGGCTCGAATGTCTGCCGATCCGCGTGGACCGCCACGGCATCGCCGTCGACCAGATCAAGGCGGAGACACGCAAGGTCAAGGCGGTGTTTCTGACGCCCTCGCACCAGTTCCCGGCCGGGGCGACGCTGGCGCTCGATCGCCGCCTGGCGCTGATCGAATGGGCCAGCCGCCATCAGGCCTGGATCATCGAAGACGATTACGACAGCGAATTCCACTACGCCGGCAAACCGACGGCCTGCCTGCAGGGCCTCGATCCGCACGACCGGACCATCTACATCGGAACTTTCACCAAATCGCTCTTTCCCGGCCTCCGGATCGGCTACGCCGTTCTGCCGCCCGAGCTGGTCAAGCCGATGACCGTCGCGCGCACGCTGCTTGACGGACACTCCGCGCCGATGGCGCAGCTGACGCTTGCCCGGTTCATGGAAGGCGGGCATTTCGGCGCCCATGTGCGCAGCATGCGCGGGATCTACGCCGACCGGCTCGACCTTCTGGCGACGCTCGTTGGAAAACATCTGCCACAGTTCCTTGAGGCACGGGTGCCCGATGGCGGCCTGCAGATGCCGTGCGCACTGACGGGCGCGATCTCGGAGGCCGTGGCCGTCGATGCCGCGCGACGTGTGGGGATCGAGATCATGGGACTGTCGGCGCTTTACGCCGGCGGCAAGCCCGAGCCCGGGTTTCTCATGGGGTTTGCTGCCTATACTCCAGGCGAGATCGAGGGGGCGGTCCGCAAGCTGGCGAGCGCCCTCCTGGCTGCGGCGAAGTCATAGGCCGTGCGAGCGTCGCCCCAACGTCTCGCTATTCAGTCCTGGATGACGAGCTGGAACCATGTGTCGAGGAATCGGCTGCGCTTGACGGCGTCGAGATAGACGAGCAGCTCCGGTCCCAATTCGATGAATTGCACGTTCTTCATCGTGTCGAGGTCGCGCGACCGGGTCAGGCCGACCTGTTCGAGCGCGCGGTCGGCGCGATCGGAAAGCAGGAAATCGACGACATCGCCGGCGGTCGAGCGATTGCGCGCCTTCTCCGGGATCAATGCCGTCCAGGGCAGCGCCAGCACGTAGTCTTCAGGGATCACCATCTCGATCGATGCGGTCTTGCTCTTCCATTTGCGCACGGCGGATAGGGGCACGTTGTAGCCGATGTCGATGCGGCCTTCCGCCATCGCCTGCAGCAGTTCCTCGTTGCTGTCGAATATGCGGGCCTGCGATGCACCGACAGCGCGGGATATGCGCCAGAAGAGCGGCGATCGAAGCGCCTCCTGCGAGGCGAAGGCATAGCTGACATCGTCGATGCCGATGTTGACCAGCCCGACCCGGCGCAGCAGGCGCGCGCGGTTCTGCTCCAGCGTACGCGCGAGCTCGGTTCGGGTGCGCGGGACGTCGGACGGTGCCAGCGCGCCCTTGCGCACGACAAAGACCGCCGGGTCGTAGCCGATGCTGAAGACTTCGCTGCGCCAGTGGGCCTGCTGTTGCGGCCGGTGCTTGACCGCCGAAGCGCCATGCCGCGAGACACTGCCTTCGTTGGCGAGGTAAACGGCAAGATCCGGCGTCGGCAGCACGAGCACGTCGATCGGGTCGGCGTCGTCGACGCCCGCCAGCAGCCGTGAAATGATCTGGCTCGGCCGCGCCTGCCTGTACTGGCCCTTCGTGTGCGGCATGTCGGCCCGAAGGGCGTCGAGCAGCGGCTGCATCGTCGGCTGTGCATCGACCCCGACGATGGTCAGCCGTTCCGGAGCGGCCCGTGCCGGCGCCGATGCGGCAAAGAGTGCGACAAGAAGCATGAACGTGAAGCGAACGATCATGCCGGAGTTCCTTCCTTGGGCAGGCAAACCGCAACCGACAACCCGCCTCCATCCCGATCGTCGAGGCTGATGCTGCCGCCCATGGCTTCCGCGACGGTTCTGGCAATGGCAAGCCCAAGGCCCGAGCCCGGTTTGCTGCTGTCGGCCCGGGAAAAGCGTTCGAACATTTGCTTGCGCATCTCCATGGGAATTCCGGGCCCCCGATCGGAAACAACGAAACGGACCAGGCGATCCGCCTCCGTCACGGTGACCTCGATAGATCCCGGCGCGTGTACCAGCGCGTTTTCGATGATGTTGCGTATCATCTCGCGCAGACTGACGGCCTCTGCCTCGATCTCGACGGCGTTGCTGGGCAGGTTAAGCGTGAGCATGTCGTCGAGGGCGGGATAGGAACCTTCGGCCTGCAGGCGACGGATGGCCTCCCGCACAACGAGGCGCATGTCGAGGGTCTCGCGCAGACGCGATTCAATGCCGTGCAGCGTGCTTGCATCCGACAGAAGCTGGTTTGCGAGAACGCTGGCATTGACCGAGTTGGCGTGGATGCGCCCGAGAATGTCACGCAATCTGCCCGACGGCGCTTCGTCGATCGAAAGTTCTGCAAGTGCGCGCAAGGCAGTCAGCGGCGTGCGCAACTGATGGGCGGCGTCGGCCGTCACGCTCTTCAGGCCGACAAGCACGGAATCAAGCCGGCCCATGAAGTCGTTCAGCGCCGAGATCAGTGCGCTCACCTCCCTTGGTACCGGGCCGGAGACCGGGCTCAGATCAGACGAAGCTCGGTGGCGCAAATCGGCCTCGACCGTTCTCAGCGGTGCGAAAGCCTGGCGGACCGCCAGCCAGATCAGCAGGAATGCCAGCACGGATACGGCGATTGCGGGAAGGGCCGCATTGAAGGTCAGGTGCAGCCCGAGCTGATCGCGCGCCTCGCGGGTCTCGCCGACGAGAACGTCGACCCAGCCGCCGCCGGCTGCGTCGGTGCTGTAGCGAGCGACGGCGGCGATGCGGATCCGCTCGCCCCTGTAGGTGCTGTCGGCCAGCCGCAACTGCGGTCCCGTCCCGTGCGGGATCTCCAGACCGAGGATCGGCGAGCCGGTGATGATCGTGCCGTCGGGGGCTGCCACCCGATAGAAGATGCGATTGAGCCGGGATGTGCCGAGGATGGCGAAGGCGGAATGCGGCAGGTCGACGCTTGCGGTGCCGTCCTCGATCGAGACCGTGTCGGCAATCGAAAGTGCGGCCGCGCCGAGCACGCGGTCGAAGGCTTCTTCGGCTGCGTTGTGCGCATTCCAGCGCACCATCCAGAACAGGAAAAGCCCGATGATGATGAGCAGGGCAGCGCCGCTGAACAGGATGCGGCGCTCGATCGAATAGTCAGACCGCACCGCTTGCGCCGCTCCCGGTGCGCTGGCGCAGCATGTAGCCCACGCCGCGATGCGTGACGATCTCGATGTCGCAGTCCTCGAGCTTCCGGCGCACCCGGGAAACCAGCAACTCGACGGCATTCGGCGTGCCCGTGTCCTCATAGCCGAAGAGCTTTACGACCAGCTGCTCCTTGTTGACCGTCGTGCCGGCGCGGGTCGCCAAGGCCTCCAGCACGTCGAATTCGCGGCGGCCGAGGTCGAGCGGGCGGCCTTCGAGCATCACCGCGCGGGCCGAAAGGTCGATGGAGATCGAGCCCAAGCGCAGAACCGATTGCGCCGCCCCCAGGTGCCGGCGGGAGACGGCCCGAATGCGCGCAACAAGCTCGTGCAGGTCGAA
The DNA here is from genome assembly GCF_000799055.1 of Ensifer sp. ZNC0028. Lineage (NCBI taxonomy): Bacteria > Pseudomonadati > Pseudomonadota > Alphaproteobacteria > Hyphomicrobiales > Rhizobiaceae > Ensifer > Ensifer sp. ZNC0028. The sequence goes on along the minus strand of NZ_JTLA01000091.1, from coordinate 16,297 downwards.
GGGTTTGACCAGATAGTCGTCAGCGCCTAATTCGAGCAGGTCGACCTTGTCGGCAACCTGGTTGCGGGCGGTGATGACGATGACGGGACGCGTCAGCCCACCCTGGCGCATGGCACTCAGGATGGCGAAGCCGTCCCGCTTCGGCAGGTTGATGTCGAGGATCACCAGATCGTGCGAGGCGTTGAGGGCGAGCCGCTCTCCTTCCGCGCCGTCGAACGCGGTCGTGACCTCGTAGCCTTCCTTTTCCAGGCGCATGGAAATGGCAAAGGCGATGTCGGGGGTGTCTTCGATCAGGAGAATGCGCATCGCGTTTCCAGGTGACAGGATTGTGACAGTGATACTCCCATACACAGATCAAAAGCAGATGAGAACTATGAAGCTTTCGCCGGGAGAGCGGAGCTTCGGGGAGGGGTAGACATGAACGCGCACAGGCTGTTTTTGGCCGGCCTCGCATTGGCGTGCGTGCTGCTGTTGCCCGTGTCGACAACGGCGAAAGCCGGTTGCGGCGCAAGCCCCGATCTCGACGAGCGCTACTGCGACGCCGACAAGGACTTCGTTGCCGATGCGCCGACAGACCCTTCGAAATGGCGGGATCCGCAGACGCTCGTCTGGGCCTATGCTCCGATCGAGGAGCCGGCCATCTATGCCAGCCTGTTCAAGGATTTCACCACCCATCTCGGCGCCTGTCTCGGCCGCCAGATCGTCTATTACCCGGTGCAGTCGAGCAAGGCGGAGATCGAAGCCATGCGCTCCGGGCGGCTCCACTTCGCCGGCTTTTCGACCGGACCGACGGTCGAGGCGGTCAACCGCGCCGGCGCCGTTCCCTTTGCCGCAAAAGGCATCGGCAATGCGGTGCGCGGCTACAATCTGATTGCCATCGTTCGCGCGGACTCCCCGTTCAAGACCCTCTCCGATCTCAAGGGGCGGCGCGTGGCGCACGCGTCCGCGTTCTCGAACTCGGGGCACCTGGCGCCGCGCGCGCTTTTCCCGGGCGAAGGCCTGAGTCCGGGGGAGGACTATGCGCCGATCATGTCCGGCGGTCATGACAAGTCCATTCTCGGCGTGATCTCGGGTGACTACGACATGGCGGCCGTCGCGTCCGACGTGTTGGAACGTTTGATCGAGCGGCGAATGGTCAAGCGCGAAGACCTCCGCGTCATCTTCACCAGCGGCATCTTTCCGACGTCGTCCTTTGCCTATGCGCATGATCTCGCCCCGCCGCTGGTCGCGGCGATGAAGCGGTGTTTCTTCGACTTCGAGTTCACCGCGGAAATGAAGAGCGAGTTTCACGGCGACGAGCGCTTCCTGCCGATCCGCTACGATCGGGATTGGGCAAGCGTGCGCGAGGTCATCGACAAGGCCGGCGCTTCCACTTTCTGACCTCATCCAACAGCCCGACAGGAGACCGATGCGCCGCGTGCGCAGGCCCTGTCGCGCGCCTACCACAAACGTCACCACAGGCCGGGCCAACCCGCCCGAGGCTGCTGTGCGGCTTCCAACCCACGGGATTGCTATGCGAAACTTTGGCAAAGCCATTTACAATTACAGGGTCCACAACCAGGACCCCACCACGATGGTGGGCGTCGGTCTGGTCGTGCTGTTCGCCTATCTGATTGCCGCGCCCATCCTGCTTCTGCTTTCGGACGCATTCTTCGTGCAGTTCGCCGACCAGGCCCGCTCCGGGCAATCGATGGGCGAGCTGACGCTTTACTATTTCAACCGCGTCTTCCTGTCGAAGATCGCCACCGACGTCTTCTGGCAGCCGCTTTTCCACACCGGGACCATCGCCCTCGGTGCGATCGCGGTCGCGCTGGTGGTCGGCATCCCGATGGCCTGGCTGATCAGCCGAACCGACGTGCCCGGCAAGAAGTGGTTCGCCACCGTTCTGATCATCCCCTACATGCTGCCGTCCTGGACCTTTGCTCTTGCGTGGCAGACGCTTTTCAAGAACCGAACCACCGGTGGACAGCCGAGCTGGATGGAAGCGCTCGGCTTCGCCCCGCCTGACTGGCTAGCCTACGGCGCCTTGCCGATCACGCTCATCCTGGCCTTGCACTATACGCCCTTCGTCATCCTGCTGTTCGGCAATGCGTTGCGGCAGTTCGATTCGACGCTCGAGGATTCCGCCCGTGTCATCGGCGCCGGCAACGGCGTGATCGCCCGCAAGATCATCCTGCCGCTGATGCTGCCGTCGCTGGTTTCGGCCTGCACGCTGATCTTCGCCAAATGTCTCGGTGACTTCGGCGTTGCCTATATCCTCGGCGTTCCCGTCGGCTACGACGTATTGGCGACCTCGCTGTTTCGCGCCATCTCCACCAGCCAGACCGGCATGGGGGCGATCCTCGCGTTGACCATCGTCGTGCTCGGCACCATCTCGATCACGCTCGACATGTACCTGCTGAAGGAAGCACGTCGTTTCGTGGTCATCGGCTCGAAGGGGTCGATGAACCGCACGACGTCGCTGCGGGGCTACCGGCTGCCTGCAGCGGGGCTCGCCACGCTGGTCTTCCTGGTCAGCGCCGTCGTTCCGTTGCTGGCGCTCGCCATGACCACCGTCATGAAGGTCCCCGGCGTCTTTGCGCTCGACAACTTCACGCTCGCCTACTGGATCGGTTCCGATCTCGGCACCACGGCGCTCAAGCAGGGCATCCTCCTGACGCCGGAATTCTGGCAGGCGACGTGGAATACGCTCTGGATCGTTGGGTCGGCTGCTGCCGGCGCAGGCTTCCTCGGGCTCCTCGTCGGCTATGCCGTTACCCGCACGTCCTCGACGATGATTGCCACGTTCCTGCGGCAAGTGACGTTCCTGCCGTATCTGGTGCCGGGAATAGCCTTTGCCGCCGCGTATCTCTCGATGTTCGCGGTTCAGCGCGGACCCGTTCCCGCACTCTACGGTACGCCGATCATTCTGGTGCTGGCGATCCTTGCCGACCAGATGCCCTTTGCCTCGCGGGCCGGCATCTCGGCGATGATGCAGCTCGGGCGTGATCCGGAAGAGGCGGCCCGGATTGCCGGCGCCGGCTGGTTCCGGCGGCTGGCATCGGTCGTCGTGCCGATCCAGAAGGGCGCGCTCGTCACCGGGATCCTGCTGCCCTTCATTTCCGGCATCAAGGGATTGAGCCTCGTCGTCGTGCTCGCCGTCCCCGGGACCGACGTGCTGACGACCTATGCGCTCAGGCTGGTCGACTACGGCTACGGCCAGGCGGCCAACGCCGTGGTGCTGATGATCTGCATCATCGCCTTCGGCGGCACGCTGATCGTCCAGAAACTCACAAAAAGCAAATTGTCCGACGGTTTGGGAGGCAAGTAATGTCAAGCATCAGCATCCGCGATGTCAGAAAGAGCTACGGCAACACGGCGCAGGCGGCTGTCGAGCGGTTGAGCATCGAGATTCCGAAATCCGATTTCCTCTGCCTCCTCGGCCCGTCCGGCTGCGGCAAGACGACGACGCTGCGCATGATCGCCGGCCTCGAGCATCCGACGGCCGGCCAGATTCACCTGGGTGACCGCACCATCGTGTCGGTTGAAGACGGCATCTACGTGCCGGCGGAAAAACGCGGCCTCGGCCTGGTCTTCCAGAACTATGCGCTCTGGCCGCACATGACGGTGGAACAGAACATCGAGTTCGGGCTGAAGCTGCGCAAAGTCGCCAAGCCCGAGCGCGACGCGATCATCGCCGAGGTCCTCGAAAAACTCGCGATCGACCGCTACCGCACGCGCCTGCCGTCGCAGCTCTCCGGCGGCCAGCAGCAACGCGTGGCACTCGCCCGCATGCTGGCACTCAAGCCCGACATCATCCTGCTCGACGAACCGCTGTCGAACCTCGACGCCAAGCTGCGCCTGGAGATGCGGGCGGAGCTCAAGCGGATCCATCAGGAGCTCGGTTCCACCATCGTCTTCGTGACCCACGACCAGTGGGAGGCGATGACGCTTGCGACCACCATTGCCGTCATGAGCGAGGGCGAGCTGCAGCAGCTCGGCACGCCCGACGACATCTATGAGCGCCCGGCCAACCGCTTCGTCGCCGAATTCGTCGGCAACCTGCCGATCAACATCATCGAGCTTGGCAGCGAGCGATCCGGCGCCCTGGTCGCCTGGATGCGGGGCCAACTGGCTTCAAGGACATTGCCGCAGCCGGCTGGCTCCGTCGGCATCCGCCCGGAATCCGTGCGACTGGCGCGCACCAAGGTGGAAGGCGCAAAGGAGGCCAGGGTCGTCGAAGTGGTGCCAACCGGCGGAAGCTGGATCGTCGAGCTTTCGGTCGACGGCGAACAGTTCTTCGCGATCGCCGGCGAGCTGCCGGCGGCTGCCCGCGGCGACACCGTGTTCTTCCACGCCGAACCCCATCACCTGCACATCTTCGATACCGAGGGCCGGCGCATCGCCGCCTGAGACGAAGCAATCCCGTACCGACAGAGCAATTGACCGTAAGGAGGATAAAATGCTGTCAATACAAGAAGGTAGACTGCCAAAGTCCGTTCGCCGCGCCATTCTGGCCGGCGTGTCGCTGGTGGCGCTCGCCGCACCCGCGGCAGCGCAGGACGCAGCCGAGCTCGGGATTTCCGATGCTGACTATACGCTGGAAGCGCTGATCGAGGCGGCCAAGAAGGAAGGACCGATCACCGTCGTCGATGCGACCGGCAAGATCGTTTCCATGGCCGAGAACTTCACGGCGAAGTACGGCATTCAGGCGACCGGCGTGAAGCTCAGCGGCCAGGACCAGCAGCAGGTCATCCTGCGTGAAGCGGTTGCGGGCAGCGTTCGCTCCGACGTCTTCAACATGAGCAATCTTCCCTCGGTCACCACGGAAATCATTGCACAGGGCGCCGGCGTCAGCTGGATGCCACCGGACCTGAAGGAGGTCGTGCCGGTCCAGTACCAGACGCCCGCGATCACCAGCCTCAACCCCTGGGTCTGGGCCTACAACACGGACGTGCATGGCGACAAATGCCCGATCGACAACGTCTGGGCGCTGACGACGGAAGACTGGAAGGGCCGCGTCGCCATTCCCGATCCGCTGCTGCGCAACGAGACCATGTTCTGGTTCAACCAGATCGAAACCCATGACGACGAGGCGATGCGCAAGGCCTACGAGGCCTTCTTCGGCAAGCCGCTCGAAACGGAAGAGGCAAGCGCAACGGCCGAATGGGTCAAGCGTCTGGCCAAGAACAAGCCGAGCGCGACGCGCAGCGATACCGATGTCGGCCCGATCATCGGTGCGGCCGGACAGGAAAAGCCGTTCATGGGCTTCCTGAGCTCCGCCATCTTCCGTGACGCGAAGAAGAATGGCTACGGCATGGGCATCTGCGCCGGCCTGAAGCCCTGGGTCGGTCAGCTGACCCCGCGCGTGGCCGTCATCGCCTCGGGCTCGAAGCATCCGAACGCGGCCAAGCTCTTCGTTCACTTCATGATGACCGAAGAGGGCATGGCGCCGCAGCTCGCCGACGGCAAGATCTCCTCCAACCAGGAAGCGAAAATTCCGAAGGAAGAAGCCTCCGGCGTCATCGACGTCGTGCATGAACTGCACGTCCCGCATTCCGAGACCTCGGAGGCCGATTTCGCCAAGCTGCAGGATTGGCAGGACTTCTGGATCGTCAATTCGCGATAAGCAAATCAACGTCGCGCCGCGCTGGGGACTATTTTCCGTCCCCGGCGCGGTGTTGTATGCGGGGTGAGGTGCCTCGCCTCAGACGGCCGGAGCGCGCCCCATCGGGCACAGCGGCGGAAAAACGATTCCCATTTTGATGCATTTTTGTTCAGAACCGGCGCACTGCATAAAGTTGTAGGTACCATCGAAATGGAAAATCCATAAACTCGCGCTAGACCGATCGTCATTCGTGAATCGGGAGCGAGGCATGCAGAGAGACGTGCAGTTCAACGGGCAGAAAGATTGGCGGATCGCGCGATATGCCGTCGGTGGCATTGTTGGATTTGCCGTGCTTGCCCAGCTCCTGGTCTATCTCAGCCTGGTCGCCCTGGTCGACCAGCCCTATGCGGCCGCCGTGGTCGGTGCCGCGCTGATCTCCCTTTTGATGGGCGTGCCGCTGATCGTTGTGGCAGCGACACAGTTTCGGCGGGCGCAACGCCTGCGCAACCAGATCAATCACGTCGTCGCCCATGACGCCACGACAGGCTGCGTGACCGGTCGCGGGCTCGTTCAGCAGGTCAATGGCCTCGAACGCCGCCGCCAGCATGCCGGCGAGGAACTGCATGGCGCGCTCATCCATTTGCGCATCAACAATCTCGATGACGTCGGAAACGCTTTCGGTCCGGCCTGGAGCGAAGAACTGCTGCAATTCGTCGCCTCGACGATCAGCACGTCCGTGCGTCGCGACGATATCGTCGCCCGAACCGGTCCCGCCAGTTTCGACGTGCTGCTCGTGGGCGCAACGGAGACCGATGCGGAACATGTCTCCAACCGCCTGACGAAGGCGCTGTCGTCCGCCCATTTCTCTGCCGATGGCAGCAAGGTCGACCTCGAACTCAGCGTTGGCGGTGCCTTGTTCGATGGCGGAGTCGATCTGGAACGCCTGCGCCGGGCTGCAGCCTCCGAGACGGTGATGGTCGCCGGCGAGGGGACCCAGCGTGTTGACTTCGTACGCTTGCCATCGGCCTGAAGGACAGGTCGTGACGTTGCTTGCGTCGGGATGATAGGCAACGATCGCTCGCGGCGGCTGAGGTTAGGTCTTTTTGGTCGCGTTAGGGTTGTGGTACACTTGACCCCATTGTTGCAACGGGGTTTCTGTGATCAGCGGTGCGGTCGCGAGGCCTATTTCATTTCAATAGGTTACTGAAATCTTTCGGCGCAACACCGTTGTTCCATTTTTGCAACATAGCCGTGCGAAAGCTTGAGGCTTTTCGGGACCACCCCAAAATTGGTCCCCGCTTTATATTACCTCTGTATTATCTGTCGATAAATAAGGCAGTTGCGGCGTAGGCTTGGATTAACCAGCATGGCGTACTGAGGGGGATAGACTTGAAAGTGGGGAAATTTATTGGGGGCGGGCTGCTTTCCATTCTGCTCGCGTCGACGGTATTTGCGGGTGGTGCTGCGGAAGCGATGACGCTGAGGGAAGCGCTTCAGATCGCGATGGAATCGAATCCGGAAATCGGTCAGTCGATCGAGAACCGTGAGGCGATCGAATTCGAACTGCGGCAGGCACGTGGCCTCTATCTGCCAAGTGTCGACGTCGAAGCCTCGACTGGCGTGCGCCATCTCGAAGACAGCAGCCGTCGCCTTGGTTCGATCGAGAACGATCCGCTCTATCCTTCCGATGTTGGGCTGACCATCACGCAGAAGCTCTTCGATGGCGGTGGCCGTCGGGCTGAACTCGAGCGTCAGGCAGCGCGCGTCGACAGCGCCTCCTTCCGCGTGCTGGAGCGCTCCGAGACGATCGGTTTGCAGATCGTGCGCGAGTATTTCGAATATATTCTCCAGCAGCAGATCGTTGCCGAAGCGCGCAAGAACGTCGGTGTGCACCAGTCGATCCTGTCGGATATCAGCTCGCTGATTTCGGGCGGCGCCCTCACCGACGCGGACCGCCAGCAGGCAAGCGAACGGTTGCTTGCGGCCAAGGCGCGCCTGCAGGAGGCGGAAGAAGCCTTCGATACGGTCAAGATCAGCTTCAACCGCCTGGTCGGACAGCCGCTCACCAATCCATCCATGCCGAAGTCGGTCGCCGGCGCGCTGCCGAAGACGCTGGAGACAGCGATCGGGATTGCCCGCACCAACAATCCGCGGATCAAGGCCGCCGATTCCGACATCAACGTCGCGGACTCGCAGGTCAAGGCGGCGCGTTCGAACATGCTGCCTGAAGTCTTCGCCGAGGGTCGCGTACGCACGGGCAACGATATCGACGGTTCGACCGGCAATACCTGGGACGCCCAGGGCCGGATCGTCGCGAAGTGGAACCTCTATCGTGGCGGCATCGATGTCGCCAACGAGCAGGAGCAGATGCGCCGCGCAAGCGAGCAGCGCCTGGTCTTCCACCAGGCGCATCGCGAGGTCGAGGAAGCCGTGCGCATCTCATGGGAGCGCCGCGGCAGCCAGTACGACATCGCCCGCACGCTGAACCAGCAGGCGCAGATGAACGTGCAGCTCGTCGAATCCTATCGCGAGCAGCTCAAGGTCGGTCAGCGTTCGCTGCTCGACGTGCTCGGTGCGCAGAATTCGCGTTTCAACGTCAGCGTTCTCGCGAAGACCGCGCAGTATGCAGCGCTGTTTGCCGAGTACCGGCTGCTGGCGGCAACAGGCCAGCTATTGCCGACCATGAAGATCAAGGCGCCGGCGCAGGCGGAAGCCTATGCGCGCAATGAGTTCAATGTCCCGGATGCGCCGGCCACAGAAACCTATCGCCGTGTCCCGTCGCGCCAGACGAACGATCTGCCGCTCGACCTTTTGGCGCCGATCCGGCAGAAATGAATAGTCCTCGTCAGGGTGGACACAACCGGTGGTGATGCAAGGCATTGACAGGCATGTGCAGATTGGCCCGTCTCTGACCGGCTTTTCCGAGGCGTTCAAGGAGATTTGCATCTTCTTGAACCGCCCCTCGTCAGACAGCGTGCTCTATTCAGACGTGCCCTTCGACCCTCGGTTGCCGAGCGCCGAGGACGTGTCCCGTATTGCCGAGCGGGTCGGCCTGGAAACGGAGCCCGTTTCGGCGCGCGCGATCGGCAATCGGGATTTCGTCTATCCGTTGCTGCTCGTCTTTCGGGATGGCCGTGCCATGGCGCTTCTGGAAGAGGCGCCCGACGGTACTTTGAGCCTTTCCAACAGGCTGGCTGCGCCCAGCGAGATGCCGATAAGGCTGTCCGACCTCGACGTCGGCGGGCTTGCCTATGCCTTGTCCTTCTCGGCTACCTATCTCAATACCGCGTCTGGGCGTGGCGTCGGCGAGGCGCGCAACATCGATCGCCGCCACTGGCTGACCGCCACGGTCAAGCCGTTCTGGCAGGCCTATGTGCAGGTGGCCATCGCCGCTTTTTTCATCAACGTGCTGGCGCTCGCAGCCCCGCTCTTCACGATGAACGTCTACGACCGCATCCTGCCGAACAAGGCGATCGCAACGCTCTGGGTGCTGGCGCTCGGCATCAGCACCGCCATTCTCTTCGATTTCCTTTTGAAGACGGTGCGCGCGGCGCTGATCGACTATGCCGGCCGCAAGGCGGACCTGAAGCTCTCCTATATGCTGTTCGAGAAGATCCTGCACGCGACCATGGCGTCGCGGCCGCCTTCGACCGGCGAATATGCCAACCGGGCGATGCAGTACGAATTCGTTCGGGAGTTCTTCACGTCGAACACGCTCAGCACGATCATCGACAGTCTTTTCGTCTTCGTCTTCATCGCAGCCGTCTACGCGGTGGCGGGATGGATCGCCATCATCCCGGCGGTCGCCTTCATCTTCAGCCTCCTGATCGGCTATGTCGCGCAGTACAAGATCGGCAACCGTGTTGCCGCCGCGTCGAATGAATCCGCCCAGCGTCAGGCGCTTTTGGTCGAAACGATCAGCGCGATCGAGACGGTGAAGACGTTGCATTCGGAAAAACAGCTGCTTCGCCGCTGGAACGAGCTCGCCAAGCATTCCTCCAACACGTCCGAGCAGATCAAGGAGATTTCCTCCTGGGCTTCGCATGCGACGCAGTTCGTGCAGCAGTTGGTCACGGTCTGCATCGTGGTGGCTGGCGCTTACCAATTTACCGAGGGCAAGATTTCATCCGGTGCGATTATTGCGGCAAGCATGCTTTCCGGCCGCGCCGTCGCGCCGCTCGGCCAGATCGCCATGACGCTGGCGCGGCTGCGGCAGGCCATTCTGTCGCTGCGGATCCTCAATGCCGTGATGGAGCAGCCGGAAGACCGGCCGGACACGATCGGCTTCGTCAACCGCGAGATCCGCAACGGCAGCATCACCTTTACAAATCTCGATTTCGCCTACCCGCAAACGGACCACAAGGTGGTCAGCGGCATGAACGTCACCATCAAGGCCGGCGAGCGTGTCGGCATCATCGGCCGGATCGGTTCGGGCAAGACGACGATCGGCCGACTTTTGGCGGGTCTCTATGCGCCGAGCGCCGGGCGCATCCTGCTCGACGGCGTGGATATCCGGCAGCTGCACCCCTCCGTCGTCCGTTCGGCCGTCTCGTTCGTCTCGCAGAATTCCGACCTGTTTTCCGGCACCATCAAGGAAAACCTGCTGATGGCGAACCCGACCGCCAGCGACGAAGAGGTGGTTGCGGCTGCAAGGCTGGCCGGCGTCGATGAGTTCGTCTCGCATCATCCGCGGGGCTACGACATGCCGGTCGGCGAACGCGGCTCCCAGTTGTCCGGCGGACAGCGTCAGGCGGTCGCCATCGCCCGGCTACTGTTGCGCAAGCCGAAGGTGGTGTTTCTGGACGAGCCGTCCGGCGCGATGGACCTCGCCAGCGAGCGCGAATTGATCAACAAGCTTTCCAACGTCTTCAGCGGCGATGTCACCCTTTTGATCTCGACGCACCGCCACAGCATGCTGAGCCTTGTCGATCGGCTGCTGGTACTCGACCGGGGGCGCATCGTCGCCGACGGGCCGAAGGCTGCGGTCATCGAGCAGCTGCAGCGGCGTCCCGGTCCCGCCGGACCGGCGGAAGGGGCGGGGCTATGATCCACCCTTATCTAAATGACGATGAAGCAATGCCGGTCCCCGCGTTTCGGAGGGCGCCGAGATGACTGAGAAACCGCCGCTGGCCGCGCGCGCCGGACTATTGGTGATCGGGCTGTTGATCAGCTCCTTCGTCGCCTGGGCGGCGATCGCCGAGGTCGACGAGATCGCCCGCGGCGAAGGCAAGGTCATTCCCGTCTCGAAAACGCAGATCATTCAATCGAGCGAGCCCGGTATCGTGCGCGAGATCGCTGTACAGCCCGGCCAGGTCGTGCGCCGTGGTGACCTGATCCTGCGGCTCGACGATACGGCAAGCGGCTCGTCGCTCGGCGAACTCGAAGCCAAGGCCCGCTCGCTGCGCGCACAGATCGCACGGCTGGCGCTGGAAGAGACGGGGGCCTACGACACCCCGTACAGCTGCCCGGAGGATGTCAACAAGGTTGCGCCCGCCATCTGCGCCAACGAGGAGCAACTGCTTCAGGCCAAGGCCGGCAATTTCAACAACAAGCTGTCGGTCATGCAGGCCCGCGAGGGCCAGCGTCAGAAGGAGCTGGCGGAGGCTCAGGCCAATATCACCCGCCTGAGCGAAAGCCTGCAGCTCACCGAGCGCGAGCAGGGACTGCTCGAGCCGATGGCCAAGCGCAAGCTCGTTGCGCAGACGGAGCTGCTGCGGGTCGAGAAGGAGCTGACCGACACCAGGGGGCAGCTTGCGCTCTGGAAGGAATCGGTCGGCAAGCTCGAGGCGGCGCTGAAGGAAGCTTCGCTGCAGGTGACTGAACTCTCGCTGCAACTGAAGCAGGAGGCCCTGGCGGAAAAAACCGAGGCGCTTTCGCAGCTTTCAGTGATCGAGGAGACCATTCGCGGCGCCACCAGCCGGGTTGCCAATACCGACATTCGCTCGCCGGTCGATGGCATCATCAATACGCTCGATGTCAACACGGTCGGCGCCTATGTGACGCCCGGAGCGGTGATCGGCGGCGTCGTGCCGACGTCGGAGACGCTGCTCGTCGAGGCGCGGCTTTCGCCACGGGACGTCGCATTCGTTCGCACCGGACAGCCGGCGCTGATCAAGATCTCGGCCTATGATTTCTCGATCTATGGGGGGCTCGGCGGAATTGTTGAGACCGTCAGCGCCGACAGTCTCGTCGACCAGAACAGCGGCGAGACCTATTATCTCGTGCGCGTCAAAACCGACATGGCCGCCCTCGTGAAGGATGGGCGCGAATATGCGATCATGCCGGGCATGATCGCATCGGTCGACATCATGACCGGCAAGAAAACGATTCTTGCCTATCTGATGAAGCCGATCAACAAGGCCCGCGAGGAAGCGCTGCGGGAGCGCTGATCGATGAACGAGACGCCGCCTCTGGCACATGAAGAGGACATGAGCGCGCTGCGGTTCCGCGTCGTTACCGTCGGCGGTCAACGCCGCGGCATCAAGCTCGAGGAAATCTACTGGCACAGCCTGGGCGAGCTTGCCACCCGGCAAGGCTGCCGACTTGCCGATATCGTCGCGGCCTGCGAAAGAGAACTCGACGGCGAAGGCAACCTGACGGCACGTCTGCGCTATGTCGCGACCCGCCACCTTCACGATCAGCTTGAATCGGCGAGGAAACGCGGCAGCCTGGCGGCCGTCGCCAGCCAGGTGCGCGCCAGCCCGTCTCCAGCTTTCGCGCTCACGGGCAGCAAGCACATCGTCGCCTACAACGCGGCCTTTCTCGCCTTCGTCCAGACGCGCGTTCTGCGCTCGCAGCAGCCGCAGGCGGCGCGTGGGCTGAGACTTTCGTTCGATGTTCAGTTCGTCGATCTGGTCCAGCGCTTGAAAGCGGCTCCGGGTGAACCGCAGCCGGCGGGCTTCACCATCGGCCTGCAGGGGCAGGTTACGCGCGGCAAACTCAGCGCCGCACTCGCCCCGCTCGTCGACCAGGATGTGATCATCGGCTTCATTCTCGGCTGACGGCAGCGCCGTCGGGCAGGTCGAGCCTGGCGGGCACGGTCAGCGAACGGCGATGCCTTCGCCGGGCATGACGTCGGCAAGCGGTGCGGCGGCGGCGACCTGGTCGCCGGTGGTCTTGATGCCGTGGATCCACGAACGATCGGCGCTGACCGAAAACAGCGGCTGATAGCTCGGCAAGGCGCTATCGAGCTTCACCTCGTCGCTGAGGTTGTCGAGGATGAAGTGGCCCTGGCTCGTCGTGATCGCGAGAACCGCGTGATAGAGGTTGCGCCTGACGTCGCGCAGTACGACGATCGACATCGCCTCCGACGGCAGTCCTGCCGCCTTCAGGGCAGCCATCTTCAGGATGGCATAGTCTTCGCAGTCACCCTTGCCGCGGGCAAGAATTTCGTCCGGCGTCGCCCAATAGTCCTTGGACCCGTAGTTTTCCGCGTCCGGCTGGTAGCGAACGATCCTGTTCACAGTCCGGTTGATGCCGTTGATTTTCTGGCGAAAGGCGAGACCATCAGCGTTTTCGATCGCCTTGCCGAGAATGTCACGGGCGGCGCAACCGCTCTGTTGTGCGCAATGGCTGAAGTCCGCTGCCACGACCGCCGGGTAGACCGTCTTCCATTTGCGGGCGACCGGGATCGATGAAACGCGGAACGCAACCGAGTGGAAAACGGCAGATGGCTCCGGCTGTGCGGACGACTGGGGCCGCAGATCCGGGCGGGTCGCCAGCGCCACTTGTTGCACGTTCTGACGCTTAAGGGCTTCGGAAGCCCGCTTCGACCAGTTGTCGATGGTCTGGGCCGCAACGGCAGCGAGCGGGCTTGCCAGGCTCACCATCTGGTGCAGCAGGCCGGGGCTGAGCACGGCCGGCTGGCCAGCCTGCGCGGGTGTCGTTGCGAAAAGCGACGCAAGGCCGATCGCCAAGACCGAAGTCTTCAGGTATTTCCCGCCGTGCTTCAAACGCGTCCTGTTCATCGCCGTGTCTCTCGGTTTCTTGAGAGCACTGTACGAATGAAAAGAAAAATGCCGGTAAAGCCGTATGTATTATTTAGAGTGTTTCGAAAAAATACGTTTTATCTAAAATTTTATTCAAATTTTATACTTGTGTATTCTTTCGTGTCAGGCCTCTTCTTTCTTGAAGAGACATGGCGGGCCTGGTGATCATTGCCGATGACATCCGCCGCCGGACACACCCGCTCATCTCTAATGAAGGCTTGCGCTGTCGCCTGGAGATCCAGTGGTGCCCTTCGCTGAAATGAGGCGCATTTTACGGTTGCCGCATCGCGGCGCTGGTCCGCAAGCGATGTTGGTTTCCAAGCGATGACCAGAAATACTAAATTTGTACTAACGTCACCAATTTTGGGTATTAGCATAACATAGTATGCCGTTTTGGATCGGCGGCGTCAGCGCCGATTGCGCTCCCGGAAGGTTGATGTTTTCGTCCCCCGCAAAGGTCGAGGGGTATTTTCATGGCAACCGAAGGCACCGCAATTTCCAACGAGGCCGCCGCTCTGTCGGCAGAGGCGATCGAGTTTCGCAACGCGCCGGACGGCAAGGCTGGCCGCCTGGTTGCGCAGGCTTCTCCCGCAGGAGAGCCGGAACTCATCGACCCCGCGACAGGCGCTCCCGTGAAAGGCGTCGAAACGGCGCCTCAGACAGCGCCCATGCCGGCGGAAGTCAGCGCCGATGCTTCGAATGTCGTGCATTTGCCTGAGGGCGCGTCGATCGAAAAGATCAAGGTCGTCGGCAGCGATATCGTTTTGGAGCAGCCTGACGGTTCCACGATCACCATTCACAACGCGGCTTTGAAGGTCCCGACCTTCCTGATCGGGGACGCCGAAATCCCGCGCGAAACGCTCGTGGCGGTGCTTGGGGAAAACGGCATCAACGTCGCGGCCGGCCCGGACGGCAGCATCAGCGTCGTTTCGAACCAGAGCAGTGGCGGCGATTTCGCAGGGGCGAATGTCGATATCGGCGAGGCCGGGCCGGTCATCAACTTGCTGGCGGCGACAGCGCTGCAGTTTCCGACGCTCGAGACGACCGAGCTGTTGGCGCCGACGCTCGACCCCAACGACGCGCCGTCGATCATCCCCGACGGCAGCAGCGGCCCCGGCGGCATCTTCGTCAGCGACCGACAGGTCGATGAAGCCGGCCTTGCCAGCGGTTCGCGCGCCGGTGACGGGAGCGCGTCGGTCAAGGGCATCTTCACCATATCCGATCCGGATGGTGCCGGCGATATCGCCAGCCTGACGATTAACGGCCGGACTTTTCCCATTGGCGGCCTCGTCGGGCAATCGGTTGCCGGCCAGTTCGGCGTGCTGACCATCACTGCCTATGATCCCGCGACAGGTGTCGCTCAGTATACCTATGAATTGACGAGCCCGGTCACCAGCTCGGGCGTCGACCCGGGCGCCAATGTCGAACAGGATCGCGATACTTTCACCCTGACGGTCACCGATGGTGACGGCGCGACCGGCACCGCCACGCTGCGCGTCGACGTCGTTGACGACATTCCCGTGATCGGCATCACGAACCCGGAGACCGCACAGGTTGCTGAGGGGCAGACGCTGAATGGCGGCTGGACGCTGACGGCCGGTGCCGACGGTGTCAGCACGGTGGACGTGACGGTCGGCAACACCACGCAGACGCTGGCGTTGACCGCAGGCCAGAAGGTCGAATTCGCGCTCGCCGAGGGCACGCTGACGGTCAATGCGGATAAGACCTGGTCGTTTACGGCAGCAAGCAATCTCAACAATGCCGGCGGTCTCGACGTGACGTTCTCGCTGTCGGCCAAGGACGGCGACAACGACACGACGAGCGACAGCCAGACGATCAAGGTGATCGATGGTGCCGGTCCGTCGGTCGATCCGCTTGCCGCCGCCGCAGCGCTGACGCTCGATGAGCAGAACCTCGTGAACGGCTCGGCGCCGGTCGGTGGTGCCGAGACGAGCAGTGGCACGATCGGCTTTGTCGCGGGTTCGGATGCGATCGCGGCAATTGCGTTCGGTGACATCAGCGGGCTGACCGGTGTGCTGGTTTGGGACCGTGTTTCCGATACCCAGATCGTCGGTCGGGCCGGTGGTACGGCTGTCGTCACGCTCGGCCTGGTTCGCGCAGGCGATAGCGCGACGGTAACGGCGACGTTGAACAGCAACTACGCCAGCCATTCCGGCATCACGCCCGATGACCTTGCAAACCTCGGCCAGGTCAAGGTGATTGCGACCGATACCGACGGCGACAGGGCTGAGGGCACGGTGACCGTCACGGTCTCGGACGACATGCCTCTCGCTGTCGCGGATGCGGACAGCGTATCCGAAGACGGCGCCCTTGTGGCCGATGGCAACGTGCTGACCGGTTCGGGTGGTTCGGATACGAACGGCACGGACGGCGCCAAGGATGTGGCGGGCGCCGACGGCGTATCGGTGACTTCCGTTTCATTTGGCGGCACGGCGGGCCTGGTCGGTGGTTCGACGGCGGGTCAGTACGGCACGTTGGTGCTCAACGCCGACGGCAGCTACACCTACACGCTCAACAACGCGACCGCCGGTGTGCAGAGCCTTGCCGCTGGCCAGATGGTGACGGATACGTTCACCTACGAGATCACCGATGGAGACGGTGACAAATCGTCGACGACGGTGACGATTACGGTCACCGGCACCAACGACGCACCACTCATCACCTCGGGTGTGCAGAGCGGTGCTGTGACGGAGATCGCCGA
>NZ_JTLA01000090.1:0-98055 GCF_000799055.1 Ensifer sp. ZNC0028 | reverse complement strand
GAGCCGTATCGGCTCGATCACGTCGTCGACCATCCAACGCCGACTAGTCAGCCGTTCCAGGATGAACTGCGGGCCGGCATCGCACTTGAGCTGCAACGCTCTGAGAAGGTCGATGGTGAGCGAGAAGCTGTGCTCCCCGCCCGCCCAGGTCAGATCGACGGCGCGCATCAGGTGCCACTAGCCGCCGGAGTACGGACCGGCAGTCCATCGAACTGGATTTCGATTTCCGCCGTCACCTTCGCGCCACGTTCGGCCGTGTTGTTAAGCGTGACGAGATAGGCCGGCCCGGTTTCGTATTCCGTGTCGCCCGGCTCTGCCTTCAAGTGGCCAACACGAATGTTCTTGGTGGCGCCCGAATACCACCAGTCCATCATCGTGCCGTGGCTCTGCGCTGCCCAGACACCAGTGCCAGAAATCGTGACTTCCTGCGACTGGACCGCGCGCTCGACGGCGGCCGGCAGCGCTTCGTTGTCGCAATCCGGCACCTCCGAGGTGCTCATGTTCGACGTACGATTCGTGGTCCGCGAGGTGAGGCCGCAGAGCTTGGCAAAGACACCGCTACCCGGCGTCGTCTCGACCTCAACGACCATTTCGTGAAAATTCTCGGTGACAGCGCGTGTCATGTCGTTTCTCCATGTGAAAACGGGCCGGAAAACCAGCCTGGACAAAAGGGCTTACGGGGCCCGGTTTCAGGTGATTGGGGCTACGCCCCTTTGCCGCCGCTCAGAGCGGACTTCGCGCGACGCTTCGGCGCCGGCACACGTTCCGCCATCCCTTTCGAGATGGCATATTCGACGACATCGGCGGGATGCTCTTGTGGCACCGGCCCCGGCTTGAAATTGAAGGAGAACTTCGAGTTTGGTCGCCGGAAATTTCCTTCACGATAGACAATCATCCAAGCCATTTACGTCCCATTCGCCTCCTCGACCAAGGCCGTGACCTGCACGATCCCGTGGACGGTGAGCGGGTCCGGATCGTCGATGATGCGCCAGAGCGTCACCCGCAATTCAACCAGCGCATTCTCGGTCAATTGCAGGTCGCGCTCGTGCAATGCGGCTCGAATTGCTGCGACGATTTCATCAACCGACCAGCGATTCGATTTCTGCGACCAGATATCGATCTGCAGCGTAATCTCTTGCCCGGGGATGCAGTCTGCGTCATCGGGCGCGCCGAAAAACGGTCCGCGGCTGATGTAAGCCTTCTTCGCGCCCCATGGCTTAGACGGCACCTTGTCGTAGATCGCGTCGATCTCCGCCATCACTGCTGTTTCGGCGAGAAGGCTGTCGCGAACCAGGTTCCAAAGTTCCCGACTGGGGCTCATGATGATGCAGCCTCCTTGATCGCCCGCTTGATGTTGCGTGTCACCCGCCCCTTCACCTTCCGCCGGACCACGCGCCAGCCGGGAAAGAAGAACGGTTGCGCCCGCGTGCCGGGATGTTTCGACCCGGCATAGAGCCCGCCGTTGACGTGCGGCGCCGTGCCGAACTCGACGAAGCGAGCATAGAAGGCATCACCGCCGCCGGCGTAGATCGTGATCCGCATTCCGTCGGCGCTGCCCTTGCTGGTCGCGATAGCAAGCGCCCCTTTCGGCGCATCGCCCCACGTCCAGGAGATGCTCATCTGAAGATCGCCATCGTCAACGGGAGCCAGGCGCTTCATTGCCGCGACGGCCTCGTTGGCGCTCGCCTCCAGTGCTTCCTTGACGCGCCTGTACGCCGCAGCCGGGATCGCCTTCGTCAGCTTGCGGTTCAGTCGCTCCAAACCTTCAATCGTCATGCTGCCACGCCGCTCTCAACGGTGATGTCGAGGAAAAGCCGATCGTCAGTCGGAATAACCGAGCGCACAGCGTAGCAAGGGCCTGACCAGTATTCGGCGCCAGAGCCGCCAAGCCACTCACCTTTACCCAGATCGCGCATCTGCCAGTCGGACTCGATGCGCAGCGTGTTGCTGCTGCGCCGGACCCTCACGACAACAGGCTGGCGCCCTTCAAGCCGACCGGCGATGACGGTCTCACCACCGCGAAGGAAAGTGAACCCGGCCCGGCATTCAAACTGCTGGACAAACTCCCCCTCGATGTTGCCCTCGCCGTCGCTGGCGTTAGCCCGCTCGTCGAAAGCGACCCTCTCGAAGAGCTGTCCGGCGCCACGATCAGCCATCAGACCCTCGCAAACCACGTGAAGTTCAGATCAGTCTCAATTGGTCGACTGGTCGCTTCCGCCCACTCGTCGACAGCGCGATCGACACCAAAACGGAAACGCGGATCCGGGTTGCGGTAATCATGACCGCCGACCCATCCGCCGGAGCGGATTTTCGGTAGCCAAGCGGAGATATCGTCGCGGACGCCTTCATAGGAATGGTCAGCATCGATGAATACGAGATCCAGCGAACCGTCTGCCACCTCTTCGGCAGCAGTCGCCGAGGTCGTCGGCATGATGATGGCGCGATCCGAGAACCTCCGAACACGAGCCTCTGCCTCTTGTCGATGACGCTGCACGCGGGCCAGATCATGGCTAGAGTGCGTGTCGCCGGTCAGCTTGTATCGCTCCGGCTGCTGATCGGCCGGCGCCCAGCTGTCGACCATCAACAGCTTCAGGTCACCGCGCGACTGGAGAAGAAACGCCGACAACGTGCCGATCAGCACGCCGATCTCCGCTGCCTTCGCATTTTGGGGAAGGCGCTTAAGGATTGCGGTTCCCCGCTGTTCAAAAGGCTGCACGATCACCATCCAATTTCCCAAGGTCGCGGCTTTCCGTGGAAGATCACGACGCGCGCTCCTTCCGGTATATTGCCGTCACCAGTTTCAAGATCCTTGCGCACCGCCTCGCGGACGTGCGCCTTGTAGGAGACAACCTGCCCCGGCAGTTCGTCCTGCCAGCGCGTCGCCCGATCGAGCCAGAAGCGCTCAAGGAAGGCCTGGTCGCCGCCCCGGGCATAGACGCTCATCCAATGATCCGGCCGCTCGATCCATTCGAGCCAGATCCGCTCACGGGACGCCTCCGGCAAAAACATCATCGACGACTGCAATCCGGCGGACCGGTACACGTCTCGCATGATTGACAGACGATCGACCGCAGCAATCTCCGAGAGGTCGCCGACGATCGATGTATCGAGATCGAAGAACAGCACCGGCCCTTTGATCGACGGCCGAAACACTTCCATCTTCGCCCACCAGCCCGGCCAAGCGTATTCCAGCGGCAGGCAATCGACGCCAGGGACCGCAACATCGGATAGGCAGCAGAAGTCAGCCCCCGGAAGATGCGCCAGCACCTGGTCGCGCAGCCTCACCACATGCTCTGGCCGATAATCGCGGCTCGAGCGAAGAACGCACAACACCTTCATGCCGACAACGCCTCGGCGAGAGACGCTTTTCGATAACGCGTGAGCGTCGATATGACGCTTGCGTTGATCACGTCGATGCCTAGATGCTCGATCTGGTCAGCCGCCGCATCCAGCGCCCGTCGCCATCTCGCGATATTGCCCTCAGAGGGATTATTCATTCCCGCCGGGTGCGCTCCGTGCCAATGAAGTCCATAGGCCGTCGTCATGTCGAAGCCGACTAAAACGATCTTCATGCAACCGAACTGCACAGCCAGATTGAGCGCCTGAAATCCGCTGTTGCCGCCCCAACCCACCCGATTGAATTGCGCGAAGTTCATCCGGTCGCTCGGTTTGTCGACCATGACGCACTGCACGCGCCAGGGTGCCACCGGTTCACACACGCTTCGATCCGTCGAAAGACGGAGGCCTTCAAACTGAAGATCGGGACCATACCGACGCCACCAGGCGAGATCGCACGCAAAGAGAACGTCGGCCCACGGCGCCAGCTCATGGGCATTATTGACCACAACGACCTTGGCACCGCTCTCCCGCACCAGCGCGAGATCCTGCGACTTCGCAGAAGGTCCGCCGGCAATAATGACACAGGTTAGGCCATGCCAATTAGGCCACCAGGACGGTATGTCCTGATTCAGCGACTTCGCCAGTTCAAGATTCATGGTCAGGCCAGTGCCGGGTCTCTTAGAGGACGAAGGATGACGACAACCGGGCCTGGCAACTCGCCTTCGCCAAAGGCCTTCTCCGGGTCCTGATCCGGATCCCGATAGAGATAGCCGACGAGCATCGTCGTCGCCGTCTTGATCGCAGCGGGAACTTCGACGCCACTCGGGACATCGCCACCGCTGTCGAGATAGGCATCTGCGGCTGATTTCAGGTGATTGATAACGACGTCTGTCGAGCTTTCGATCAGGTCCGTCAAAACTTCGTCGTCGTCGGTATGGTCGATACGAAGGCGACGCTTCACATATTCAAGCGACACGAAAGCAACCATCACCGCGCCTCCGCCGGCAGACCGACGCGAACCGGAGTGGCGGGCGTCATCTCCTTCACCGTACCATCCTTGCCGTCGCGTCCCTTCTTTGCAGCCAGAGTCCAATGCTTCGCGCTGCTGTCAGGCTTCTCGGTGGTTTCGTCGGCGTCACAATGCCAGAGGCTTCCACCCCAAGTCACCGTATCGCCCTTCTGGTAAGTGCCTTCTCGGTAGACGCCGCGATAGATCATGGCCGGAATGCCAAGCTCGACCTTGAACGATTGCTCACCACGCTCGAACGACAGAAGCACGGTGCGGCCATCATCCATCAGCGTCGCGTCGAAATCCGTCAGCGAGAACCCATCGTGACCGGGGTCACCGTCTTTTCCGACGACCTTGCCCAGATTGTAAGGCATGCCGTTGGTCGCCGTAATGATAAGGTTGCCGTCCCTATCGATGATTGCGCCAGCAACACCGATGCCGTCAGCGCCAGGCTCGCCATCTTTCGCCACCGGCAGTGCGGACACCTGCCGCTCAATCTCGGAGACGACCAAAGGTCGGACATCCTCGATTGATACGCTCTTTCCGTCCTGCGGGATCGGCATCGCCTGAAATGCCGACGCTACCGCATCGGCGACCAGGACATCGAGATCAGGCAATTCCGGAAACTGGATCTCGGGCATCTCCGGGGGCGCGGGTATCGCCTCAATCGCAGCTTTCAGCGAAGAGAGTTCCTCGCCAACCAGCCGGCGAACATCATCGATATCCGCATCCTTGCCGTCGCGCGGCGTGGGCATTCCATCGAGACGCCGCTCCAACGCATCGAGCCGCGCCGTGACGGGATCAAGTTGCGCCTTCACGATGCCGGCGAGTTCAAGTCCGAATGCCTTGGCGTCGATCATGCCGCGAGACCTTTCTGAAATGCCAGCATGGCCTCGGCAAAGAAGGCGCGCTGTTCCGCTTGCGCAAGCGCGGCGGCATCATCATCATCGGAGTTGTCGGTTAGTTCATCCGGAACGGCCTGCGACGCCTGAGACTGCGCAATCAGCTGCGCATCGCGCGCCGCGATCGCCTCGAGCGAATGATCCTGCTGCTGGAGATAGATGGTGTCTCCGCCAGTGACTTTCTTGAGGTCGATCTTCTTGCGGCGCTCGTCGAGTGTCATTACGCCCTTGGCCTTGTCGAGAACATCCATCTGGGTGATGCTGTCCATGCGCAATAGCCCATCGACATCGAGCTCCGTGCCGATGCTTTCACCCATTCCCAACCCCTCGTCGAGGCAGATCTCGATCGACTCGATCAGCACCTGGAGGCACTGGGAGTAATATTCAACGTTGAGCGACTGGATATTGTTGTGGGTAGGCATCGATCCGACGCCGGCCTTGTAGTTTGGCACATGGTAGACGGAGCAAACGACCTCTGCGGACCATTTGAGCTGCTCGATTAGCTGCGAATCGACGGCTTTCGCCCGCATCGCCTCGTATTTGAGATTGTCGCCGAGGACAGCGACCTTGCCGGCATTCTTGCCGGAGAAATTCTGGTCCCAGTATTCCTTGAGACGCTTCGCGGTATCGTCGCTGATGGACCCTGGTGCGGTAAGGACACCGCCTGGACGAGCGCCGTTCTCGAAGAACCGCGTGCTGTCATTCTGAATCGCAAGTCCCTGCATGGCTGCAAGGCCCCCAGCGAAGATCGGCGAAAGCCCGACCAACGGGTGGAAAAAGCAGTTGAAGCGATCGTGAATGATCTCGCGCGCCGGCACGGTGATGCTCGGCTCGCCGAGCCCGACCAGATTGTCGGACTGGAGCTGGTAGAAGACGCTGCCGTCGTCGCTGATCAGTGGCGTGACCAGCAGAGGGTCCAGGACATAAAGCCGTACCACAACACCGCGGGCGTCGCGCTGCTTCAGAATGTAGGCGTTGCCGCGCTGCAGCTTCGACAGAACCCAGCACTCCATGAACTGGATCCGGTTCTGGAAATGGTTCGGCTTGCGCAGGACAGGCGAATAGGAAGATTTCTTGGTTTCGCTCCAGACGCCATCGTCATCGCGCTCGACGAGCTTGATGCGCAGCTTCGCGATGTCCGAAGCAATCAGCGTTCGGCAGGCGAAGTCAGCGTGATACGACAGAACGGAGTCGTATTTCACCTCGACGTTCTGCTGCCAGGCGCCAGTGAAGCTCTCCATGATCCGCAACCAACCACCACGGTTTGGATTGACGGCATTGAGAGCTTTTTCGCGCCGACGTCCGATGTTGAAACCGAGGATGCGCATCAGTCTTCCTTCGCAACGGCGATCTTCGCGCGCAACTCGTCCTCGTCCCAACCATGATAGGCTCGCTTTCCGAGCGCGCGTTCGTATTCCGCCCGCAGCATGGACAACGTGTCTTGGGGCGGAACTTCTTTGGGCTCCTCTGGCGGGGCCTGCTCGGCTCTACGCACAGCGATCAAAACCCGGGCAATCCGGTCAGCCGCCGCAAACCGGTCGCCCGGCAAAAGTCGGCGGGTAGCATAGGTAAACCGGCGAGTAGCGATCAGATCCATCGGGGCGGCCCTCCATCATCTAGTTCGAAAAGGAAGGTGAGGCCTGGGATGGCCCCACCAATGCTGCGACGACGATCAAGAGACAGCAGCGCCGTAATCGGCATTGCCGATGTAGGCGACCGCAGATGCGCGGCGCTTTGCGAAGTTCAGCGGGCGAACAACCTTGATGGCGACGGACTCGGTCTGGAACATCGAAACGACGCCGGTGTGTGCCGTCGGAGTGTCGGAGGCGCCGTTCGGGGCGTCATCCATCTGGATCGCCGCCTCGGAGGAGAGGGAAACCTCCACGCCGCGGTCGCCGATCTTGTAGATGTCGGATGGCTTCAGCAGAATGAAGTCGCCAACCCCAACATTGCCGCCAGCAACCAGCGGATCTCCGAGGAGCGCGCCGCCGTTCGCCGAGAGGCCGGGGAATGCGAAATTGCCCATGACGTTCTGCATCAGCCCCAGCGCTTTCGACAGCGATTGAGTGCTGACGAACTGGAGGTCGTCGGCATTGTTCGCGGCGATGAAACCCGCGTAGAGGGCCTTCACGTCCGCGATGACACCCTCGACATCCGGGCCCGCGCTGGTACCTGCCGTGAGGCCATTGAGAATTCCGGCCGGAGACACGCCGGCAGATGCCGCCGCCGTTCCGAGGAACGTCTGGTCGACACGCTGCGCCGAAGCGTTGACCAGAGAGTCACGCACCAGCTTCTCGGCCGAAGGCGAGGAGTCACGGAGCAGTTCTTTCGAGACAACAGCCAGAGCGGCCACCTTGAGCGGGGTCAGGTTCACATCCATGAAGTCAGCCTTGCTGACCGGAATGGACTTGGACTGACCGACCCAGTAGCCAGTCGCCGCGCCGTCCTGGCCGGCGATATTGATGTTGGCCGGCACCTCGCGAAGCGGCAGCCTGTCGAAGACGGTACGGCTGTACAGGTACTCAATGAAATCGCCCGTGTAGCGATCGATGTGGACGAGTTCGGCACCCCACTCGCCGGAGTCCGTGCCGCCACCAGCGACGGCGGCCTTGATGCTTTCGACGAGCTGCGGATTGCTCCGCCCCCAGCGTTTATGCGCAACGCCAACCGCCGACAGGTCGTCGATGCGCGCCAAAGTCTTGGCGATCACCATGCGGGTGTAGTTCTGACCTTCAAAGGCCTCGTCCTTATCAGCCTTGATGACGACCGGGGCGCCGAGACGCGATGTAGTCCCGGCGTCGCTGCTCTTGATCTGGCTGGCAATCACCGGCTTTGCGGTCAATGCCTGAGCCTTTTCGAGCGAGCGCAGTCGCTTCAGGTCGCCATCGAGCGCGCCGATTTCCGATTCGAGAGTATCGAATTCTTCCTGCTCGGCCTGGTCGGTAGAGCGGCCTTCGTCGATGGACTTCTGCATGACTTCCGCCATACGCGCAGCCTTGGCAAGCCGCGAGGCTTCCAGCGCCGCGATCTGTTCCGCAATGGTCTTCATTGCAGTTCCTTTCTGTGGTTTGAGACTGACAGGTTTCGTGGTTTTTCCCGTGGCGCCGGGGCGAGCAGGTCGATCGGTTGCCCTCGGCTCCTTGCCGGACGCGGCGAGCAATGGGGCATCGATCGACTTGATGGTGGAAATGACGGCGTCGGCATTGGCCGGTACGCTGACGAGCGAGAGCTCTAGCACTTCAGTGGAGATGAAGCGGATGCCGCCATCATCCATCCACGAGTGCTCCAGCGAGCGAAACCCGATCGAGACGGCGCGCACCAGCCCGGCCTTGACCTCACCCCACGCCGTTTCGATGCGATCGCGCAGCGGCCCGGGCTCTTCGATCTTCGGCAGCTTCGCCTCGAAAGCGACGCCGTTCTTCGTGGGTTTGTCGAAGGTGACGGTCCCGACAGGCTTGTCGTGATCGTGCTGATGCAGGAGTGGCATCGGGTTCTTGAACTGGACGCCCAAGGGTTCGACGATGTCGCCCACCCGGTCAGGGTTCGGCGTCGTGGCGACGCCGCGGATAATGCGCTGCTCTTCCTCGACCGCCTTGACGGTCAGGACCGAATACATCCGGTTCATGTCGGGATTCCTCTTGGGGCGCTTAGCCGAAAACCAGCATTTGAAACTCCGGTTCGCGCTTGGCTTCCGGGTTCATGAACATCAGCATCGCCGCGTTGAACAATGCCATTAGGAGGTCGATCTTCGCGGCGCCGGACACTTCCTTGGTCACCACGTAATTGCTGCCTCTGAGCGTCTGTTTTGCATTGCCGACGCACCAGGCCATGATCGGCTGGTCGCCATGCAGGAACCGGCGATCTTCGAGCTTCAACGGGACCGACGAGATTGCCGTCTGCAATTTCCATCCCTGCATCACCGCTTGGACAAGCGGATGCTCAAGGCCGAGACCCTCCAGGGCATCCAGCAAAAGCGCAACGCCGGCGCTATCAAGTCCGATCCCGGAGGTTTCCGGCAGAAGACCAGAGTTTGCCACGCGCTGGCAGATCTCGGCGGCCGATGCCGCCTGCTCCTCTCCCGATGCGCAGATGACCAAGTCACCATCTTCTGCAAACTTGCGAAGCTGCGCCGCGATGCTCTTCCGGCGCTCGAAGACGGTCTCGCGCGCCCACGCCCGCCCCCATCCAAGCCAGCGCTTTGTCTTCATCTCACGTCCAATGACGTAGAGACCGGCTAAGTCGTCTGCACCGCCCCAGTCGATTCCAAGCGTGCAAACTTCAGAGCGCGCCAGCAGATCTTCCAGCCCGGTCAGCTTCTCGTCGATGCAGTCCGTCCAATGTATGGCGCCGGACCAGGCATCGCCGCCGAGACCGACACCGATCTCGATGTTCAGATGCTGGCTGGTCCAAACTTGTTCCGTTTCCTTGCTGACCTTGCCGTTGTTCTCATAGTCGTCGATCAGCGCCTGCGGATCGATCGAGCGACCCAGATTCGGCAGCAGGAAGGACCAGTTCTTTTGATCGCGCCAATAATCCTGATCGAGCTGCTTCTCCCGAGGAAACTCATAGAGCACCGGGAGCATGATCGGAGCCGCGCCGCCCTTGCCGTCACGGATGGCACGGGCCTTTTTAAGTTCGGTCTCCCAGATTCCAGCGGGACGCTCGTCGGACTGTGTCGTGATCATCAGCACCTGACCGCGCTGCTTGGTGATACCACCGCCGCGGATCTGCTGCATGACGCGTGTCGCCTTGGCGTTCTTCCCGAGCTCGTGCAACTCGTCGATGATGGTCAGAACCGGAATTTCACCCGTGACGATCGACGTGTCGAAGGTCTTCACGTTGAGCTTGGTGCCCGTTTTTGTGCGGGTGATGCACTTCAGGTGGTCCTGCACCTTGAAGACATCGCTAAGCTTCGGGTCGATCCGGATCATGCCCTGAGCCTGCTCGAAGCAGCGCTCGGATATGTTCTGGCTTGGCGCCACGATCAGCATCTGGCGGTTTGGCGCCTCCTCCATGAAGAGCGCGGTCAAACCCAGCGCCGCGACATAGGTCGTCTTCGAATTCTTCTTCGGCACCATGCAGAGAAGTTCCCAGACCAGACGCCGTTGCGTCTCCGGGTCCTCGCTGGCAAGGAATGCGCAAAGGATGTCTCGAAACCAGTCGCCGCACGCCTCCGCCAGCGGCGGATTTCCGGGTATGTCTGGCAGCCTCAGACGATTGAAGAACGCCAGGGCTTTCCCTGCACGCTGCTTGTTGAGCGGCACGTCCGCCATCGGCGTTTCGCCGGCCTGTAGTTTCTCCCACCAGTCTGGACATGCGAACCGCGGCAGATCTTCCTCAGTGGTGTCGAGCATTCTGAGTTGCTTCCTGCTCCAGCTCGGCCATCAAGTCGGCATCGGCGTCGAGCGCCCGCTGGGCGTCCTGAACTTTCTTTCCGACACGCTCCGGCGCCGCAGGCTTCTCTTCCGGCTGCTTGGGCGAAGAGCCAAGCTCACGCTCGACTTCCATCCGATCGTTGCGCTCGAGGAGCTTGCCGAACTCCTTGAGCGCGCCGACGTTGCCGGCTTCCGCCAGGTCCCACGCCATCTCAAGCCGGCGGAGTTCAAGGCGATCGCGAGCAACCTCCCTTTGGCGCAGCTCGTAAAAATAATGCTTGTGCAGCGTGGGAAGAGTGACGCCCATCGCCAAGGCAATCCGAGGGTTAGTCCACCCGAGCGCCACTAACATGTTGACTCTGTTGCGAGTTTTCAGCGTGACATCGTGCGGAGGCCTGCCCCGTTTGGTTGGCTTCTCCACATAGGGGTTGCCAAAGAGGTCAAAAACTTCGGTCACGATTAAAAAATCTCTGAATGAGAGGGGCGCGGGTCTAGGCGGCGAGGCCGTTCAGACTTTCGACCCACCCCCCTATCGGTGCGGCTGCGCCCGCTCCTGCTTCTGTTTCAGCTTGTCATGGCAGGGCTTGCAAAGGCACTGGAGGTTGCCCTCATCCCAGAACATCGCCTCTTCGCCATGATGTTGGATCTTG
Source organism: Ensifer sp. ZNC0028 (assembly GCF_000799055.1). Lineage (NCBI taxonomy): Bacteria > Pseudomonadati > Pseudomonadota > Alphaproteobacteria > Hyphomicrobiales > Rhizobiaceae > Ensifer > Ensifer sp. ZNC0028. Next base: position 86,780 of record NZ_JTLA01000090.1, on the reverse strand, counting down.
TGGTCCGCCACGAGTTGCGAGGTCTCGGGCTCGATGCGTCCGCATCCGACCATTTGGCACGTGAAGTGATCTCGGATCAGCACACGCATGCGAAGCTTCTGCCATCGCGCCGTCTTGTACCAGCTGCGCCAACCAACGTTGCGGTCGCGCTCGGCAAGCCTTGCCTTCTCATCACCAGGCGCTCGGCCCAATCGTGGTGCCAGTGTGCCTAGCCTTGGCTTGATGGTGGTGAGCCTGCCCATATCCTTTAAATGAAAAAGGCGACCTCTCGGCCGCCTGTCGTTCTAGTCATAGCTTTCGCACTGGCCCTAAATCGAAGCGTCTCGCTTGGGAGACTGTCAGGGCTGGGGCTGACCGGTGTACCAACCTCGGGCTCTTGGCCCCACACTCTCGTGCGTTCACAGAGGCTCACTACGGGATCATCAGCTAGTCCAATGGCGAAATGACTCTCACAACCTTTCGAGCAATGCAAGAGGGACCGTCACCGGCACCTCACCGCCCATGATGCTGACCGAGACGACCACATCACCACGCCTGTTCCTGTTCGGCGTGACGACGTGAGCGGTCATGCCTCCGAACGGTCCAGCGGTGATCAGGACGCGATCTCCAGCGCCAACGACGATCTCCGCCGGGCGCTCGAAATCATATTCACCACCGCACGCAAGCATATTGAATCTGTTGACTTCTACATCACTCAAGCGCCTCGGCCTCTCACAGCCTCCGAGCACGTCGATCGCATGCTCAACGCCCTGCAATCCGGCAAGGTACTCGGGCCTCGACAGCAGCTGCACGAGCACGTAACCATGAATGACGGGCACCAGTTGGCCCTTGATGATACGACCGCGACGACGGTAATCGGGCCCCTTGCGCATGGGCACGAGCGACCTGATACCCATCTCTTCGAGCGCCTTTTCCACAGCCTTCTCTCGGCCAGTCCAGACCCGCAATGCGAACCATGGCGCCTTCCCGCCATTGATTCGGCAATTCAGCGTCACTAGAGCGCCCTCGTCGAGCATGCTGTCGGTGATTCTGCGCATGCGCTCACGGAAGCAATCTCTTCCACCGGTACCGATCGGCGCTCCTACGATCTCGCCACGCTGGCCTCCCGCAAGGTCAAACTTATGCTGCATCATCATGGCTCCGGTCCTCTGCGACGGCCGCGCGCGCGGCGATTTCGAACTGCTCCAGGCCAGCCGGCCCGCCTTTGGGGAAGTAGACGACACGCATCGACCCGGCGTCGGGCACGAACGGCCAGTTCATGCGAGCGTGATGATCGCGCCACAGCTCGAACACTTCCGAGCCCACTGGCACCGCCTCGCAGAGATCGGCGAGAGCCTGGAAGCGCCCCTCTTCCGATCCGCGCTCGAAGCCCATCGCCATCTTGTGCAAGCGATTGACGGCTGGATAGCCGCTCTCCAGCTCACGCCGGCCGCGCTCTGCCGCATTGAAGCCTTCGGGGAAGATCAATTCGCCGTCGTGACCGACGGATATGCCCTTGCCAGCGAGATAGGCCATGGCGCGCGCCTCACTAGCGCGCCTCAGTGCCTCGAAGGTCTGCTTGACACGATCGCGTACGTCGAGCGGCACGTCGACATGCTCGGGGCCTTTCAGGAGCGCCAGCGCCCGTATCCCGGCCCAAACAGGCCCGAACGAAGGGACAACGATTTTCGTGGACGAGGCCTGCGCCTTGGCCGTCACCGCCACATCGATGAACTTCTTGTCGCGAAGGTAGACGCCCAGAGCGACGTTCTTGACCTTCTGCGCCTTGCACTCGGCGAGATACGCGTCCCGACGCTCTTCGGCCATGCGACGCTCTTCCGGTGTCAGCTTTTCGAACTGCTGGAGAGCCCATGCCGTCGACGAGGCGATTGCTCCCGGCCACGGATTGTTAGCCGAGCCCATTTCCAGCGCCTTGACCCGCTTGCCGAACTTCGAGGGATCATCCCGATCCTTCAAATCATCTTCGCGCGCACCCTCTCTCTCTGATGGTTCTATTGGTGGTTCTATTACGGTTTGGGTGTCACCGTGACACCCGTAAGTGTCGTCAGTGTCACCCGTAGCTGTCGCCGGTGTCATGGGTGTCACTGTGTCATGGGTGACACCATGACACCCGTCGGCAACCGATTTCGACGACGGTAGACGGGCCAGAACCGCCATGTTGAAGTCGTAGCGCGTGCCCTCTCCCGGGCGGCTGCCGCCTTTTTTCACGACGATCAAAAGGCCCTCGTCGACGAACTCGGCAAGGGTCCGCTGCACCGTGCGCTCGGAAAGTTCGGTCTCGCGCGCAAGCCGGCCAACCGTCGGCCAGATGCCCTTGCCGTCGTCGTCGGCGAAGTCCGCCAAGCGAACGGCAAGCATCTTGCGCCCGGTTGAGCCGAGATGCGCCTTGAATAGCTGTGACATGATGGCGATGCTCACTGCCCGCCCCTTTCGATATGCCTTGCGGCCGCAAGCGTCCGGCACACGGCGTCCTCGCCAACGCCAAGCGCGTCGGAGATGTCGAGTGTGTCGAAATGCCCGGACTTCCAGAGAAACACGGCGGCGAGCGCCTTCAGATCGGTCATATTGCCGCTCATGGCAGCAGAGCGGGAACGGCGCTGGCTAGCGCGTTCGAGCGGTATCATTTCTATCCCCTTCGGCTTGCAGCGCCCCTCCGCGCGCGATGACTTGAACTCCGATGCGCGCGTATTACCGCGTCGTTCGAACAGTGACCGGAGCCAACCCATCACGGCCGCGCACCGCGCACAGCGCCGCGATCTCGGCTTCGAAATAGGCAAGCCCCTCGTGAAAATTGGCTTTGACCAGCGCGTGACGGATCGGCACCCGCTCACGCGTCAACACGTCGAGAGGCACGCCGAGCAACCAGCGGGCGCGCTCCGAATGTTCAGCAGCGTCAAGCAGCTCCTCGACGATCGGCAACAGTCCCGTCATGCCGCCGCATCCAACCGATTTCCCGCCTGAAGCGAGGTCAGCAGGCTGGTCGCGATATCCTCATTTGAGCCACGCATGGGCATCAGCACGATCATGCTGTCTTCATCGCAGCGCCAGACAGACGGGCTGCGGCCATCCTCGCAGAACATGTTGACGACTTCAGACCGCAGGCAGCGCATAGCCGCCGCGAGGTAGTGGCAGTTGTACGTCGAGGTGCCACCGGTGGACGGCCGCAACACCGACAGCGTCTCGCGAGCCGTTGCCTCGCCATCGCTGAACTTGGTGGCAACGGCCAGGCGCGCGTCGTCCCATGCAAGCGTCACATCAGCGCCGTAGCGCTTCCTGAGCGCCGCAATTCGCGCCATGGTTCGCAGAAGAGACTGTCGATCGACCACAAGCCGCGCAGCATTCTCGGACATACTCGGAATCACGCGGCGATAGTCCGGGTACAACCCGTCAATGAGCCTGGAGCGCACGGACATACCCTCCATCTCGAAGGCGACCCTGCTGCCGGCCTTGTCCATCGCCGCCGACTTTGGTGGCGGCGATGCGATCAGCGTTTCGACGAGACGCCGCGGGAGGATCGCCTTGCCGAATGCCCCCCCCTCGAAGCCGAGCGCATGCCACCCGAGACGATGCCCATCCGTCGCTACAGCCGCATCCTCGGAGATATGAACCCCGTTAAGGTAGTAGCGCGTCTCTTCGTTCGAGATGAACGGCGCGACGAAAGTGACAGCCTTCTTCAGGCGGTCGCCGTCGAGCGCGATCGGTTGCGGCTCCGCCATACTGAACACCGGGAAATCGCCGGCATCGATCGAAGGCAGGTCATAGCGGCCGGATGAAAAGCTGATTGTCGAACCGTTGCCGTCGCCGGAGATCCGCACGAGCTCGTCCGGCGCTAGATGCGCGACCAGGCGCGCGAGCGAATGCAGCGGCAAGCAGGCAGCGCCTTCAAATCCGCTCGCCGGCAGCTTCACCGAGATTTCATTGTCGAGATCCGTGCCAGTCACGGCGCCATCGGCGAACTTGACCATGGCGAGGATCGGCATGGTGGTTCTCTTGTCGACCACGCGGCCAACGACGGTCAAAGCGGACTTCAGGATACGCGCAGTCGTTTCAAGCTTCATCGCTGCTCTCCATTTCGAGGGGAAGAGCCGGCTCAACGCCGGCAGGAATGACGGCGGCTTTTCGGCGCGCCATGCCGTCCGGCGTCACCGATAGGTAGTTGCCGGCGTAGTTGAAGAACCCATCTTCAAGACCATGGATGACCATCCAGGCGCCCGCCTCGTCGCGTACGGCGATGTTCGGCGAGATCAGCTTTCGCTTGTCATGCTGGTAAGGCCGGAGCGCATTGCCGAGCATCAGTTCGACGCTCAAAGCTGTCGACGGTTCGGCGCTCTCAAGCTCCGACATGATCGCACGCGCGTTCTTGAGCGACAGACTTTTCCCATCCAGACCGATCTGGACAGCGGCGAAGACCTTGTCGCGGTCTGTGAACCGCATGGTCTCAATCAACCCTTGCCAGTACCGATCGTTGCAGAGATCAACGGCGTGATACCAGCGCCACCTCTCGCCGAAGTCGCGGCCGAATTCGTCTAGAGGCTCCCAGACCGGTCGGACACCCGTCTTCTTTTCGACCTCAACCAGGAAATCGACGACGTCAGAAACCTGCCAGAGCAACGGATGACGCAACAGCAGCCGACTTTCGTCGCCGCCTCTTTCCGCACTCATGAACTCGATAGGGAAGCGGAAGAGCCTGGACGGTAGGCTCACGCTCGCGGGGTTGGTCAACCCGCGATCGAAATGCAGGACAGCGCTGCTTGGCGCCAGCTTGGCATCGATCAGCGCTTCGGCGAGCCGATCGGCCGTCGCGGCCGCAGCAGTCGACTCCACCGAGATCGCCTCACCCTCGCCGGCTTCGAACCCCCAGAAATCCCAACTGCCATTCAGCCGAATGTCGCCTTCACCGAGGCTCGCCTTGCGCTGAAAAAGCTCCAGCTTCCGCATTTCCGGGAACAGCCGTTCGATCATCTCGGCGAACCAGACCGGTTTGCGGCTATGGGCACCCTTCGCCTCGGAGTAGAGGCTTTCCGGCTGCGTCCCCATGATGAGGCCCGGGAAATCGCCGCGCTTGCCGATCAGGAGATGCTCGGTCCGGTCGCGGACCCAGCGCCCCATACCGATATGCTGCTTGTCCCAAGTGATGGCGGAGACAAACTCGAAGCCCCAGGCCTTAAGCACGGCGATGCCGTCGTCGAGGCGGTTCGTGGTGACCCAGAGATACAGGATCGCATCGCGCGTGAACGGGCTCTTGTCGCCAGCGCAAAGGGCCTTGATCTCGTCGAGCGGCATCGGCGGGTACATCAGACCCTTGTCCTGCCCCGTCTCCTCACTCCAGGCTTCCTGCTCCCACGGCGGGTCAGCATAGCCGACCGCATACGCTGCGCGGGGCATCTCGCCGGCGGCACGCTTGCCATGCTGGGCGATTGCGTTGATGACGCCGATGCGGACGGCCCGCTTCGTCGCTAGCTTATCGGTCCGGATCTGCTTGGATTCATGCTCGGTCGCCTTGTCGGCATCGAACAAGGCGCGGACATAAACTTCCTGCTCCTGCTCGCCGCGCATACTCTTCAGCCGGTCGAGCACGTTGCCCTTGTCATGGCGCGTGCCGCGCAGCATGCGCAGCGCCTTTTCGGAGATCTTTTCGCCACGCTCGGCGTCGCGCTGGATGGCACGTTCGGATTGCCCGGTCGCCTCGGCCGTCGCCGAGGTAAACCGCTTCGGCTCGTCAGGTCGCAAGTCGCCAACTTGGCGACTTGCCCTCTCCCCTCCATGGCCCGTTTCCGGGTGCCGCATGAGGTAAATTTCCTTGCGGCGGAACACGAACAGCGCCCGGTCGGCCGGCGTCAGCTCAGCCCGGCAAAGGTTTTCGTCGATCTCCCAAAGCTCGGCGTCGAGATCGTCTTCTCTGCGAACGATAGCAGCGATGTACTCGCGGCCGAGTTGCTTCATCGCTTCGAGACGGTGTGCGCCGGCAACGAGCTTCAGCTGTGATGGCGCATCGGGAGACCTGACGACGGAAATCGGAGTTCGCAACCCCAACTCTTCAATCGAGACCTTGAGTGCATCGACCTTCGCCTGGTCGACCGTGCGGAGACGGTGGCCCACATGGATCTCGCTAACAAGCAGCGCATCAGGCAAGTCACTGTTGCCGATCTTCACCTCGAATGAGGACTTCCACCCATCAGTCATCGTCGCCTCCGGGCAGCATCCCGAGCGCGACCAGATAGGTGTCGAGAACCGCCATTTCGTTGTTGTATTCGTCGAGGCTCTTCTTTCGGATCGCGATGATCTTTCGGATTGCCTTGTTCTCGAAACCGGTGGCTTTCGCTTCTGCGTAGACGGCGTTGATGTCGTCACCGATGGTCGACTTTTCCTCCTCCAAGCGCTCGATCCGCTCGATGAAGGCACGCAGCTGGTCACGTGCGACCTGGTTGGAAGAAACCTCGCGGCCCGGCCGCTCGCACGAAGTCGGCGCCGGTGTATCGTCACCGGCTGCAGCCATCCGGCCGCTCACGGCCAACGGGTCGAACTCGCTCATATCAACCCGCCTTCAGGGCGCCGATGCGCCCCATGATCTCGGCTTTGCCTGCGGGTTTTGGAAGCCCGACACGCGCCGGAAAGGTCTTGTCGATCCACTCCAGCACGCCGGCCCGCAGCGTCTCGGAGCGCGGCGGATAGTCGATCCCCAGCCGCCTTTTCTCCTTCCGTTCGGCATCGTCGCGATCGACCAACTCCCAGACGTCGAAGTCCTCGAAAGCCCGCGCGAACCCAGGATTCGCGATCGCGGCTGGTCGCTCGGTGATGGCCATCAGCAGCGGCATCAGATACGTGCTGTCCCACGCGTCCGGATTGTCGCCATAACCGTCGGCGGCCCGCACCAACTTCAGGGCCGCCACGATCAGTCCGCGGGGTCGCTGTTCGATCAGCTTGACGAAGCCTTTGACCGAGTAGATCTCGCCCGGCTTCTTGTCCTTCGGGCTCTTGCCGTAGGTCAGGATCTTGCACCCGCCCTCGCGGGCGATCTCGTCGGCTTCCTTCGCCCACTTTTCGCCCGCCGCCATCGCCGCTTTGAAGAGCTGCCAAACGGTGACTTTGGTCACCTTGCCATTGACGGCCGCGAAGGCTGCCGCCTGCTCGCCGCGCGTCATCTGCACGATCTGGCAAGGCACCTGGCTGAAACCACACATCGCCGCCGCATGGGTGCGATGCTGGCCGTCGATTATCGCGTATGCCCCCCCCCTCGACTGGCGCTACGAACACAGGCGAGAACATCGACCAGCGGAACTCAGCAGCAATGCTTCGGATCGACGTCCAGTTCGCGCGCTTCAGGTCGCGCTGATAGCTGTCGTCAACAACGAGGCGGTCGATATCGATCCATTCCAGCATCGGCGCGGGGCCGGCTTCCACATCAGCGCGTAGATCGGCGCGCGAAATTTCAATCCTTCTCACGGCTTGCGTCCTTCCGATTGTTCGATGATCAGGCAGACCTCGCGCTCATCGAGGCGAAGTTCGGCGGCGATGGCATGGGTGTCGCGCTGGCCGCCGCGCCAAAGCTGCAGCACGCGTTCGACGAGGATCTGACGGGGAAGCGAGAGCACCATCAGTGCGCCCTCATCAGGCGATCGAGGTAGTCATATCCCCTGCCCGTCATCTCGACGCGGGAACTACGCGGGACGGCGCCAATCGTGCCGCCGGCAAAACCGAGCAGCGCATGCGCGGCGCATTCCTTCGCGAGCGGGATCTGCCAGTCTTGCTCGACATGAAGAGAACCGCCCGCATTGCGGACGGTTCTGAGGAAGGCGCGAGCCTCACTGGAAAGGCGGACGTTCAGGGTGCAGCACATCAGTGCACCCCCTGCTTTTCGCTCTTGGCGCGAACTTCACGTAGCGCGGCGATGAAGCTCGCCAGTGCCTGGTCGTCGTCGTGCCCGAGCTCCAGCGCGAAGATGGCAGCCGTCGTCAGCAAGAGCGAAAACCCCTTGACCTCATCGTCGGGCAGCAGGTCGCAGATATCGGAAACCGTCTTATGGACGTCGATTTCACCCCACTCCATCAGCCCGCACCCACCAGCATGGCGTCGAGCTGCGCGAGGAAGCGCTTGGCGGCGTTGATGCGGTTGCGGATCGCCAGCTTCTCGGCGGCGTCCACGTGGTCGTCATCCTCGATCGCGCGGGCCACTTCGCGCACGACGTCGTCGAGCACGCCGTCGAGCTTGAGGATCGCGCTGGCGGTGATCTTGCCGAGGCTCGCCGGCTTCTCTTCGCTCACGAGCTGCGACATGGCGCTAAGGAGAAACGGGTGCGGGCTTTGCCGGTCCAGCTGCACGGCGAGATCGAAGCGGATGAAGCTGGACGCCCACTCGTCGCCGGTCGAAGCGTACTTGGTCAGCGACGACGAGCCGACGCCGAGCATGTTTGCCGCAGCGCTGACGCCGCCGACAGCCTCATAGGCCGAGGCGGTCGCCGCCTTGATGATGGAATTGCAGTCAGAAACAGAGCGCACGAAAACACCCCTGAGTTAGGTCAAGGAAAAATTGAGAGCGAAAGGATTCCGTGAGAGCCGCGCGAAGGCGGTCTAAGGTCAGGCCATCAGATCAGGGAGGCCCGCATGCGTAGGCAGTCAGAAAAGAAAAGGCAGGAGCGCGACGGGAGGAGGTGTCGCGCCCCTGCCAGGCAGCAAGGCACACGGGAGGGAGGAGCTCCATGCTTTTCACGCCTTGCCTGGGAAACATCGTCATTCGGCCGCCTCCGCCATTACGCGTGGACGCGGCACGCCGGCGGGCCACTCGGCACCCTCGGGCCAATTCTCAGAAAACCAAAGCATCGCCCGTTCAAAAGTGCCGGTCGCGAGATCTCCCCCCGACGCGATATCGTCGAGTTTGGAGCCCCGGTTCAACACGAGCGTGGAAACGCGCTTTCGCCCTATGCCACGGGCATCGGCAAAGACATCGGCAACGGCAACGATTTGCTCTCTCAAAACCATGCGGTCAGAAATGCGGCTATTTAACCGCATTTGTCAAGGGCCAAAAGACCGCATTCACAAAACCCCAATGCGGACGATAATCCGCGCATGAGCACGCCAGTGATAGAACGCATCAAAGAAATCATCGACGAGAAGGGCCTCACCTATGAGGCCGCGGCGAAGGCTGCCGGGCTGGAGCGAAGCTATTTTCGCAAGCTTTTCGAGCGCGGCGGAAACTCACCCCGCGGCGATACCCTGCAGAAAATCGCGGCAGGTCTAGGTGTAGGAGTTACCGAGCTTCTGCCAGCTGAAAAGCCGCGACAAGCAACAAAACCTCGGATTGTGTCCAGTTTCGACCCTGACGCTCACGACCACGACGTTCCCCACGAAAACCAGATGACCATGGGCTCCGAAACTGGGCTGCAGGGCGTCCCTGCCGGCGCTTCCGCGCAGATAGACGTCACGGGCGGCATGGGCGGCGGCGGGTTGAGTATCGTTTCAGAAGGGGTTCCAGGTCGTCATGGGATGACCTTTGCGGCGGAACACGTTCGGGACTACTGGCGCCTACCACCCGCTATATTAATCGCCCTCGGCCTTGCTGCGCAGGACGTGGCAATCATCCCCGTTCAAGGTGATTCGATGCAGCCAACCCTCGACGAGGGTGATGTCGTGTTCATTGATACGCGCCACCGATGGCCCTCTCCCCCTGGTTTGTATGCCGTGCTCGACGAGATCGGAGGCGTCGTCGTGAAGCGCCTGGAGGTTTCAAGCAAACCCGGCGCAGAGCAGCAGATTGTATCAGTGATGTCCGATAACCCGCGTCACGCGACCAAGGAATGGAATTCCGAGGATCTCTTCATTGTCGGGCGGGTACTTAGAAAGTTCGGAACGGTGAGGTAGCCAATGAGCGCGAGCAAATTGATCGTACTGATGGCGTTCGACGAAAATGGTGACGGCGAGCTGATACCCGCTTTCGAACCGAAGCAGATCGAGACCGAAGAGCGCGCCGTACGCGAAGCTCGCGCCCTCGCCACTCAACATGCCGGTGTGATCGCATGGGCCCGAGATGCCGATCCAGCGGTCGGCGATTACGGCCCTCCCGTGGAACTTTTTAAACACGGCAAGATCCCGGACTTAGAGTAGGAGAACGACGTTTTATGAAAACAAGCATCATCCTGGCCGCCCTGATGTCAGTGGCGGCCGCGCCCGTGTTTGCATCAGATTGCAAGGTGACGAAGGCCCACTACAACGCCCTGGCTTCCGGGATGACCTACGACCAGGCCGTGAGCGTGCTTGGTTGCGAGGGCGAGGAGATGAGCAACACCGACATTGGCGGGATCAAAACGGTGATGCTCATGTGGGCCGGGAATAGCATGGGCGGGAACATGAACGCCATGTTCCAAGACGATAAGCTCGTCTCCAAAGCGCAGTTCGGCCTCAAGTAGCCTAGTCGCACCAGGGCCTACGTTTTCCATCCCAAGTTCGCGCCAAGCCCTCCGCGACGAGCTGGTCGCCGAGGGAACGTCCGTTACGAACAACGATGCGAAGCTTACGGCCATTGCGGTCGACGGCACGACCGGAAACCACCAGCTGAAACGGACCTTCATTCAGAAGGGCCAGCAATCGATCACGCGCCGCCACGCCACGCTGCAACTCTGATTCGCACGAAGGTTGACTGATCTCAGGCGTATCGACGTCCGCAATGCGGACTTTCCCCCCCCCGCAGCCAGAATGTGTCTCCATCCACTACGCAATTGATCCGCTTCCCGGATCCACACAGATCCATGGCCGCGGCTGCGACGCCTTGCGCGCTAAGGAATATGGCGGCGGAAACACCGATTAAACGAATCACTTTTCACCTCTGATCGAAACTGCGGTCGACCGCACCATAACCGCAACGCGGTCGTTTGTCCTCATTTTCTGATTGACAGCGGTTATTTGTCCGCATTAATGTCCGCATGCCTCCTCGTTGAAGGCGGCGCGGAACAGGTTCAGCATTCTCCGCGCCGCCCGGGAGGTTCCACCAACCCGAAAGCGGAGAAATCGCCATGCAACCGAACGGCGGACTGAACACCAGAAACACCATCAATCGCATGGCGCAGGCCATGATCGACGTCGGCGACGGCTGCACGGCCGATGATCTGCGCCTGAAGGGCTTCCGCACCGAACAGATCGAGATGTTCGGCTCGCGTGCCACCGAGCTTGCCACCGCCATGGCCCAAGCGGCGTAAAGCGCCATGGCGAGGAGAGCCCGCCGCCACGATCCGCAGCCGTCCCCTGTAAGCGACTTGCCTGTCTGGATCGTGCGCGGCGTGCTCGCCGGCATCGCCGCAACCCTCCCTCTTCACTTCGTCATTCTCTGGAGCTTCTGGTCATGAACGATCGCTTTACCGGCTATCACAAGGCACGGCTGGAAGCCTGCCCCACCCGTTTCTTCGTCGCATGCGCCATCCTGGCGCTGCTGATGTCCATGCTGCTTTCCGCCGGCCTCGCCACCAACACGGTGCTGCGCAAGGAATGGCAGTTCAAGTCGGACGCCCGCACATGACCGCGCCCGTCCTCACCCTCGTCCCGAAGGCGGAGCCCGCCCCGCCGAGCGCCACACCCGGCCGCAGCGCCCATTTCGTCCTCAGCCAGCTCGCCGAAGCTGACGTCACCGACGCGCAGCGCAAGGCGCTGATCGTTTGCCTCGTCCACCCGACGCGTGAATTCCGCGAGACGGCGGAAGCACACGGGATCGACCGCGCGCACCTGCAAGATCTCTTCTTCGATCTTTTCATCAACCCCCGCCACTGAGGCGGCGACAGGAGGAACCATGTCGCACATCACCGTCCATATCGACGTCGCGACCGCCGAGCGGTTGCGCGTCATCTCCGAGGTCTTCGAGCGGCCGATCGAGGAGATCGCCTGCCTTTCGATCGCCGAGAGCGCCCACGCCTACTTCTCGCGCCAGCCCGACCAGGACCCGGCCCGCGACATGGGCCAGCTGCATGCGTGCCTCCTCGCTCCGGTGGGAGTGCTGTCATGAAGATGTCTCACCCCGTCGTCGGCCTCCGCCGCTCGCGTGCCGGCCTGTCCAGCTCGCCAGCCATGCTGAAGGAACCCGCCGTGCGCGCCGGCTTCCTCGCAGGCATGACGATCGTCCGCCTCGCCGAGACCTTTGGCGTGATGGATCACGTGATGCACGACTATGTCTATGCCCGTTGCGAGCAGTGGCGCGCATCCGAAAAGCGCGGTATCCGCGAAGACGCCCGCCGCATCGTCGTTTTCTCCCGCCACGGCCGTGAGGGCGGCGGCTATGACGTCCGCCCCATCTCGCTCCCGCGCATCACCATGCACGTCAAGGCTATCGACGAGCGTACAGGGAGGGCAGCGTAATGGCCCGCGCGCCTAGGACGTTTCGGCCATGAGCTTGAACACCCAACCCACTCTCAACGACGCCTTCCTACTCCAAGGCGTAAAGCTCCCGCTGCACGTATCCAAAGAAGAGTGCGGCGTAATCCTTGATGCAGATGGGCGGGACGTCCTGACCGTCGACAGCAACGGCTTCCAGCCCGACGACCAGGTCAACGCAATCGCTGCACTCATTGCCGCATGCATCAATCAAAGCCCGGGCGTCACTTTCAATTTGCCGCCGGTCTCCGAGACCGACTGCGAAACGATCAGCGATGGCCCTACCTATTTGGACTTCATCACGCCCGACGCAATCTTCGAGAAGGGGCCGGCTGCGGTCCGAGAATGGCAGCAGGCCAAGCTCGCCGAAGTTCTCGGGCCATCACCCCAGGCGGAGACGGCGGATGGCTGACGGCACCAAGATCGAATGGACCGATGCGACCTGGAACCCGATCACCGGCTGCGCCGTCGTCTCGCCGGGCTGCACCAATTGCTATGCGATGAAGCTCGCCGGCACGCGGCTGCGGAACCACCCGAGCCGCGAAGGCCTGACCCGCGATACGAAGGCCGGTCCGGTCTGGACCGGTGAAGTCCGCTTCAATCCGCAGTGGCTCGACGAGCCGCTGCGCTGGAAAAAGCCACGCATGATCTTCGTCTGCGCCCATGGCGATCTCTTCGCCGAGGGCGTCCCCGACGAATGGATTGACCAGATCTTCGCCGTCATGGCGTTGGCGCCGCAGCACACCTTCCAGGTGCTGACAAAGCGACCGGAGCGCATGCGACATTATCTGTGCGACGGCGGATTACTGGACAGACTGATGGGGGCGGCTTGCCGCATCGATTCGGAAGATGGCGCAACCTGGTCTGCTGATATTTGTATCGCAGGTGATCGTGGCCTTCCGCTCCCAAATGTCTGGCTCGGCGTCTCAGTTGAGGATCAGAAGCGCGCCGACGAACGCATTCCCATCCTACTCGACACGCCTTCCGCCGTGCGCTGGATCAGCGCCGAACCGCTCCTTGGTTCGCTCGACCTTCGCGCCTTTCTTCCCGGGTACATCAAAGGCCCGAAAAGGGCGTGGGATACGTTCTCGTGGCCGCAATGGGTTCCGGAGAAGGTGCGCAAACAGGTCGAGGATTTCTGGCGGACGGAATACGGGCGCGGACCGGACGCTTGGCTGCGCAGCGCGATCGAAAACGGCCAGCATCCCATGGGGACAGCCGGTTCGTACCAGAGGTGCACCAGCAAACAGGAACTAATCGAAGGTCGATTTATCCCAGCGTGGAATAACATCGGTCGGGTGGTCACCGAGGATGGCGAAACTCAAGTGGTTTCGCATGGGATCTACCGCAGCCGTCCGGAATGGCTCAATTGGGTTGTCGTCGGCGGCGAGAGCGGCCGCGGTGCCCGGCCGATGCATCCAGACTGGGCACGATCCCTGCGCGACCAGTGCGCCGCCGCCGGCGTGCCGCTTCTGTTCAAACAGTGGGGCGCTTTCACCCCGACACGGATCACCATCACGGAGTTCTGGAACCCCGCCACCGCACGTATTGGCGAGCTAATCGCCAACGCCAACGGCAAACTTGATCAGTACCCGGCTGACGCCAGCAATGTCGTGGCGATGCGCCACGTCGGCAAGAGAGAAGCCGGCCGCCTCCTCGACGGCGTCGAGCACAACGGCTTTCCGGAGGTGCGCCGATGACACCAACACCGGAAGCCTTCAAAAAGTGGAAAGCGGAAGAAGCCCGCCAAGCGCAAATTCTTGCCGACGCGATCGACGCCGCGATCCAGGAGACCGGAAAGACGTTCGATGCGCCGATCATGAATGCGCTCTGCGGTGCTCTTGTCAGCGTGCAAGCGGCAGTTCTCTCCTCGGTCGCCGATCCGCGTCACCGCAAAGAGCTTCGTAACGCTATGGAGCGCGCCCTTCCGCGCGCCCTTGCCGAAGCTGTTTCCAGAGGCGCCAATGGCAAGTGCCAGACGGTTATTATCGGAGGGCCGCGGCAGTGACGAAGCCCGTTCGCCTTCAGCTATCCCGCAGCAAGGGCTTTGACCTTCAGGCCACCAGCCTCGCCCTCAACGGACTGCCGGCCGTCAAGGTCGACCGCACCACGCGCTTCGGAAACCACTACCGAGTGGACCGCGACGAGTATGCGCCGCCAAGCGAGCGCTGGATGGTGGCGCACCGTAGCGTTGCGGCGACATGGCCGAGCAAGGAAGAGGCAATCGCCGATGCGGTAGAGCGCTTCCGCGCGGACGTCACGGTCACCGGCCCTCACAACAGCCGTCTCATTGACCCGGTCCCGACCAGGACTGACATCATCAAAGCCCTACGCGGTCGAAACCTCGCCTGCTGGTGCAAGCTCGGCACCCCCTGCCACGCCAACGTGCTGCTGGAAATCGCGAATGGCCCACTCTGCGACGAGGTCGGTCGATGAACCTTGAGCTTGCGAAGGAGAAGTACCAGGACGCACGCCAGCTGCTCGGTCTTGCCAGCGAGGAATGGTGCGAATCCTATGAGATCGAGAGCGGCCTCGCCGAGATCTGCGCCAAGGACACATTAACAGGCGAGGTGGAGCCGATAGCCCACCTTCTGCCGGCCTGCAGCTATGACGATCGCCGTATCATGACGCACGCACCGACCTACATGCGGGCGATGGACTTCCTGCTGCAGTATGCCTTTAACGAGATCCGGGACTTGCGCCAGAGGCTTTCTGCGCAGCAGCCCAAGCCCAAGCAGTTCGCCGCCGAATGCGCCATGAAGTGCAGCGAGCCGGCCTTCCTGAAATTCCTTGAGGAGCGTCATGGCCTCCAGCGGCCGCTCACGAAGGAACGCGCCGCGACTAAGGTCCGCTCCATCCTCAACATCTCTTCCCGCCGCGAGTTGGACGACAACCAGGTCGCCGCCGCACGCTGGCGCAACCTGGTCAACGCCTTCGATGCTTGGAGGCGGCACGGATGATGTTGAGCCGTCGCGACGAGATCCGCGAAAAGATCATGGCGAGGGTCTTTATCGACCCCGTCACCGGCTGCTGGATCTGGCAGGGACCGACTTCGGGAAGCAAAGGCCGCGGCAAGAACTACCCGCGCATGTCGCTCGGCGGCCAGACGGTCGCTGTCCACCTGGTCATGTGGACCAATGAGCACGGCTACATTCCCGGAAAGAAGCAACTCGACCACAAATGCCGCAACCGCCTTTGCGTCAATCCCGACCCCGAGCACACGGAACTGGTGACGCACAAGGAAAACCAGAAGCGTCGCGATCGCGCACGCGCCGGCATGATCGGTGGTCCCGGCCTTGAGTGCGAGGAAACAACCGAAGCCTGGAGAGTAGGATGAGCCAGGCACCGGAAATCTCGATCGAGCGCATCGAGAAGATGCTGCTGATTTGCGCCGAGCTCGTCGACAGGCGCGGCCCCATCGCGCAACCGTTGCTTGACCGCCTCGAGCGCGAATACCTCGCCGCCAAATCGCGCGGCACGGCGGTCGACCGTATCCGCAAACTGATCTCCGCAAACTGATTTTTTCTCAGGTCGAGGGTGCGCGCTTTCGTCGCGCTACCGGCGCGGCCCCTATGGGAGCCATAACGGACTACATTTCGGCTACATTTTGGCTACATTCCCAACTTCAGAACTTGAGAAAATAGCGGTCAACCTACTGTAATTTCTTGATTGGTAGCCGCGATCACAAACGGAGCCAACTCCGGCCCGGGGAGCCACTTTCTAAAAGAGCCATTTGCAGCGATGCGAATGGCTCTTTTTCATTTTGCACCTATGTTCCCTGGGTGATCAATCCCCAACCTCCCGATGGTTCTCCATGACAAAGGCCGCGGCGCCGCCCATCATCGTCTGGTTCCGCAAGGATCTTCGCCTGGCCGACAATCGCGCCCTTTCGGCCGCTGCCGGCGAAGCCGCCGTCATTCCCCTCTATATTCGCGAACCCGCCGACAGCGGCAACGGTCCGCTCGGCGCGGCTCAGGAGTGGTGGCTGCACCATTCGCTTGAAGCTTTGGGCGCAAGTCTTACCGAGTGCGCTTCAAGCCTCGTTCTTCGATCAGGCACGCCGCTGGACGTGATCGTCGAGATCGCGCGCGCAAGCGGCGCGGAGCGCATCTACTGGAACCGCCGCTACGACCCGAGCGGCATCGCCACGGATACCGCGCTTAAGAAGGCGCTGGCCGAACGGGGCATCACCGCCGAGAGCTTTGCAGGACAGTTGCTGCACGAGCCCATGCGGCTGCTGACGACCACGGGCGGCCCCTACCGCGTGTTCACGCCGTTCTGGCGCGCGCTCGAGCTGAAAAACGAGCCGGCACCGCCGATCGACCGGCCGCACCATATTGCAGCACCGGAAACCTGGCCGCGATCGGAGCGCCTCGACGACTGGTCGCTGTTACCGACAAAGCCGGACTGGGCAGCAACATTCAGCGAGGTCTGGACGCCGGGCGAAGACGGCGCGGCCACCCGCCTCGAAGAATTCATCGACGAAAAGCTCGACGCCTACAAACGTCGCCGCGACTTTCCCGATGCGGATGGCACATCCCTGCTCTCGCCCCATCTGGCGTTTGGAGAAATCTCGCCGGCGCAGGCCTGGCATGCGGCAGCCGGCCCCCAGGCCGACAGCGGCGAAGGGGCCGCCACCTTCCGCAAGGAGCTCGCCTGGCGCGAATTCTCCTACCATCTGCTGTTTCATTATCCTGAGCTCCCCCGCCGCAACCTCGACCGTCGATTCGACCGCTTCCACTGGCTGAACGACGAGGACAATTTCACCGCCTGGACCAAGGGCCTCACCGGATACCCGATCGTCGATGCCGGCATGCGCCAGCTGTGGCGTCACGGCTACATGCACAATCGCGTCCGCATGATCGTCGCCTCCTTTCTCATCAAGGACCTGCTCGTCGACTGGCGCAAGGGAGAAGCGTGGTTCCGTGACACGCTGGTCGATGCGGATCCGGCCAACAATGGCGCAAGCTGGCAATGGGTCGCCGGATCGGGCGCGGACGCCGCACCGTTCTTCCGAATCTTCAATCCGCTGCTGCAGGGCGAAAAATTCGACCCCGATGGTCTCTATGTGAAGCGCTTCGTGCCGGAACTGGAGCGCCTTTCCCCGCGCTATGTCCATCGGCCCTTCGCAGCCCCGCCCGCAGCCCTCGCGGAAGCCGGCATCGAACTTGGCACGACCTATCCCAAACCGATGGTCGACCATGCCGTTGCGCGGGATCGGGCACTGGCGGCGTTCCGGCAGATCACAAGCGCGCCGGGAGGTTCCGAGGGGCCATAGAGCCTCCGGTAGAATTCCTCAGTTGGCGTCTCGCCCGATTACGGCTAGGCTCACCTTACGGATGCAACAGCTGAGGGGGTGGTGTATGCGTAACCTGGAAGCCGATTTTGCTGCATTTTCCGATGCGGTGGAGCTATCTTCCGACAACCTGGCGACGGTCGTGCGGGATTTTCCGCTCAAGGCGCGCATGGTGCTTGGTGCCCTGGTGCACCTTCAGGTGGGAACGCTGATGCTCGCCACGCCAGATGGCCGCCGGCTGGTGATCAAAGGCGCCAGGGCCGGCCCTAGAGCCATCCTCAATCTCAACAACTGGAACCTGCCCCAGCGCGCCATTTCAGGCGGCACCATCGGGGCCGCGGAAAGCTACATCGACGGCGATTGGGACAGTCCCGATGTCGGCGCCTTTCTCGAACTCTTCCTCGTCAACGCCGAAATCGGCAATAATTTCCCGAACCGCGCGCGCGGGCTTCTGCGCCTCTTCGACAAGTTCCTGCACTGGCGCAATGCCAACACCCGCTCCGGTGCCCGCCGCAACATCCAGGCCCACTACGACCTCGGCAATGCGTTTTACAGCGAATGGCTCGATCCGAGCATGACCTATTCGTCCGCGCTCTACGCCACCGGCGCCAACGATCTTCGCTCGGCGCAGAAAGCCAAGTACCGCGCGCTGGCCGAGGCGACGAATCTGCGTGCCGGCGACCACGTGCTCGAGATCGGTTGTGGCTGGGGCGGCTTTGCCGAGTTCGCAGCAGCGGAAATTGGCTGCAAGGTCACCGGGCTGACGATCAGCCGCGAGCAACTGGCCTTCGCCCGCGAGCGCATGCAGCGGGCCGGCCTTGCCGACCGTGTCGAACTGAAGTTCCAGGACTATCGCGAGGAAACAGGCACCTATGACCGTATCGTCTCCATCGAGATGTTCGAGGCGGTCGGCGAAAAATTCTGGGCAACCTATTTCTCGCAGCTGAAGCGGTGCCTGAAACCCGGCGGCAAGGCCGGACTGCAGATCATCACGATCAAGCCCGAATCCTATGAGGAGTATCGTTCCAATCCGGATTTCATCCAGAAATACGTCTTCCCGGGCGGCATGCTGCCGACGCGCGAGCATCTGGTCGAGCTTGGCCGCAATGTCGGCCTGCGGATGATCAACGACTTCGGCTTCGGGGTCGACTATGCCCGCACGCTCGGCGAATGGCGGGAGCGGTTCTGGGCGGTCTGGAGCAGGATCGAGCCGCTCGGCTTCGACCTGCGCTTCAAGCGGCTGTGGGAGTTCTACTTCTACTATTGCGAGGCCGGGTTCCGCGCCCGCAACATCGATGTCCGGCAGATCGTCTTCGAGTGAAGCGCACGCCGCGTCTTTACCGCGTCACCGGTAGCGCTTAAGAGGCGGTCGATCCAAGTTTCTGTTCAAAGGTACAGCATGCGTCTTGCATGGTTTTTCCTCGCGCTCGCCATCGCGACTGAAGTGGTGGGCCTGACGGTGATGAAGGCCGCTTCCGAAAGCGGCTCCTACCTCGGCCACATCGTCATGTATGTCTCGATCGCGCTCTCCTACGTCTTTCTGGCGAAGGCCGTGAAGACGATTTCGGTCGGCGTCGCCTACGCGATCTGGGAAGGTTCGGGCGTCGCCATCATCACACTGGTTTCGGTTTTCGTCTTCGGCCATGTGCTGACCGGACGCGAAATGCTCGGACTTTCGATGGCGATCGTCGGCATCCTGCTCGTCAATGCCGGCGAGTATCATGAGGAAGACGAAGCAGCGCGTGAAGGAGCCGCCGATGAGCGCGCCTAGCATCTACTTCGTTCTCGCGGTCGTGGCCGGCATCCTCGATATCGGGGCCAACCTTGCATCGACGAAATCGGAAGGGTTCGCCCGCCGTGGCTGGGGCATTCTCTCGATCCTGCTGGTACTCGCCGCCTTTGCCTTCCTGGCGGAAGCCACCAAGGGCATGGAGCTCGCCATTGCGTATGCCGTGCTTGGCGCAACCGGCATCTTCGGGACGGCCATCTGTGGCCGTTTCCTGTTCGGCCAGAAGCTGAAGCCGATCGGCTGGGTCGGGCTGGCGCTCATCTTCGGCGCGGTGCTGGTGCTTCACACCGCCTGACGCGGGTGCCCGCCGGGTCCGGCGTGCTTCTTGCCTTCCATGGCCTCCGCCTTGCCGCGGGTCAGCCAGTTCAACACGCGGAAATAGAGGCTGTAGGGCAGCAGGTCCATGAGCTTCACCGCGTAGGCAAAGCGGCGCGGGAAGGCAATCTCGAACCGTCGCGACTTCAGGCCGGCGACGATACGCCTTGCCGCCTCCTCGCTGGTCACCGGTGCCGGTCTCAGAAATCGGATATGTGCGGTCCCGGGCGTATCGACGAAGCCGGGGCTGATGATCTGCAGCCGGATGCCGAGCCGGTCCAGATCGAACTTCAGGCTTTCAGCCATATTGATCAGCGCGGCCTTGGTGGCGCCATAGGCGGCACTGGTCGGCAATCCGCCATAGCCGGCCACCGACGAGACGATGGCGATGTGTCCGTACCCCTGCGCCTTCATATGCTCCACCGCCGGCAAGAGACAGTTGACGACGCCGTTGAGGTTGACGGCAAAGCTCTTCTCGAAGGCCTCGCGGTGAAGCTCGTCTCCCCGCACCGGCAGCGCGACCCCGGCGTTCAGCACCACGAGAGACAGATGCCCGTGATCGTATTCGATCGCCGCCATCACCCGCTCCATGTCGGCGGGGTCGGTGACATCGCCGTCGAGTACGGTGATCCGCCCCTCACTTGCCGCTTCATGCTGCAGATCCACGAGCCTGTCGTGGTTTCTCGCCGTCACGACGACGGAGTAACCTTCGCGCACCAGCGCAAGCGCCAGTGCCCGCCCGGTTCCCGAGCTTGCGCCCGTTACCCAAGCCAGCTTCTGTTCCGATTTCGTAGATTGAATACTCATCACTCACTCCTCGGCACGCGCCGGGAAACACGTACGCATCTCCTTCTGTGGGCGAAAAATGACTTGCCCGGCCCTTCTTCGCGGCAGCGCTCCTTGCCGTCGGCTCTCGCAGTCCCTGGAGACGATTTTTGTTCGGGACAGAGCGACGGCGAAACGCTATTTCTTGCCTGAAGTGCAGGCTGAGCCGAAAACACGCCAACATTTCGGCGGTCCCGGAACGTTGTCGATATTCGCTGGCCGCCGTTCGCTTTTACCTGGTACGTGCCGCCTTGCCGCGGTGCCTGTCCTCAAACACGAGGTTCTGAAAATGGCCATTCTCCCGTCCGTGCTCGAAGCAATCGGAAACACGCCTCTGATCCGGCTGAAATCCGTTTCCGACGCGACAGGCTGCACGATCCTTGGCAAGGCCGAGTTTCTGAACCCCGGACAATCGGTGAAGGACCGGGCGGCCCTTTCGATCATCCGCCATGCGGAACGCACCGGTCAGTTGCGGCCGGGCGGCGTCATCGTCGAAGGCACGGCCGGCAACACCGGCATCGGGCTGGCGCTCGTCGGCCAGGCGCTCGGCTACCGCACCGTCATCGTCATCCCGGAAACCCAGAGCCAGGAAAAGAAGGACGCCCTGCGGCTGCTTGGCGCCGAGCTCGTCGAAGTGCCGGCCGTTCCCTATAAGAACCCCAACAACTACGTGAAGATTTCCGGCCGGCTCGCCGAGCAACTGGCCAAGTCCGAGCCGAACGGCGCGATCTGGGCCAACCAGTTCGACAACGTTGCCAACCGCGACGCCCATGTGGAGACCACGGCGCCCGAGATCTGGCGCGACACGGATGGCAAGGTCGACGGCTTCATCTGCGCCGTCGGCTCCGGTGGAACGCTGGCCGGTGTCGCGCAAGGGCTGAAGGCGAAGAACCCGGCGATCAAGATCGGCCTTGCCGATCCGCAAGGGGCCGCACTCTACAATTTCTACACCAATGGCGAACTGAAGTCCGAGGGAAGCTCGATCACCGAAGGCATCGGCCAGGGCCGCATCACCGCCAACCTCGAAGGCTTCACGCCCGACTTCTCCTACCAGATCCCCGATTCGGAAGCGGTGCCGTACGTCTTCGATCTGATCGAACGGGAAGGCATCTGCGTCGGCGGTTCGACGGGCATCAACATCGCCGGCGCGGTGCGGCTCGCCAAGGATCTCGGACCGGGACATACGATCGTGACGATCCTGTGCGACTATGGTAACCGCTATCAGTCGAAGCTCTTCAACCCGGACTTCCTCACCTCCAAGGGGCTGCCGGTGCCAACGTGGTTGAAGACGGCTTCCAACATTGCAGTGCCATACGAATCAGTTGGATAGGAATGCGATGACCAGGACCGTGACCGCCCTCTTCCGTGACGACTTCTACCTCTCGACCTGCGAGGCCAATGTCACCGGAATCCTCGAAGACGGCGGGATCGAGCTTGATCAGACCTGCTTCTATGCCACCTCCGGCGGCCAGCCCGGCGACACGGGCTTTCTGGAGCGCGCCGATGGCAGCCGCATCGACATCGCGGTCGCCCGCCATGGGCAGACCAAGGACATCATCGTCCACGTGCCGGCCGAGGGCCAGCCGGCACCCGAGATCGGCGAGAAGCTGGTTCTGCACATCGACTGGCCGCGCCGCTACCGGCTGATGCGTATGCACACGGCCTGCCACCTTCTTTCGGTCGTCTGTCCCTTCCCGATTACCGGAGCCTCGGTCGGCGAGGACGAGAGCCGTGTCGATTTCGACATGAGTGAGACGATCGACCGGGACGAGGTCACGACAGCGCTGATGAAGCTCGTCGACGAAAACCACCCCGTTTACGTCCAGTGGATCACCGACGACGAACTCGCCGCCAACCCCGGCATCGTCAAGTCGAAGAATGTTCGCCCGCCGATCGGCCTTGGGCGCGTCAGCCTCGTCTGCATCGGCGAGAATTCGGCGATCGACAGCCAGCCCTGCGGCGGCACGCATGTGTCGGAAACGCAGGAAGTCGGCGCCATCCACATCGCCAAGATCGAGAAAAAGGGTAAGGAGAACCGCCGGTTCCGTATCCGCTTCGGTTCCCCCGAAGACCGCGCATCAGTTTGAGTAAGGAGTTGCGACCGTGACCAACAACAAGAGCGCCTTTGTCGTTTCCGCCGATTGGCTGCAGGAGCGCCTTGGCGATCCCTCGATCAGGATCCTCGACGCGTCGTGGTACCTGCCGGCACAGAAGCGCAACCCGAAGGCGGAATACGACGCCGGGCACATTCCCGGTGCGGTCTTCTTCGACCAGGACGCCATTGCCGACCATACGAGTGGCCTGCCGCACACGCTGCCTTCGCCGGAAGCTTTTGCCGAAGCCGTCGGCGCGCTCGGCGTCAGCGAGAGCGACACGATCGTCGTCTATGACGGCCCCGGCATCATGACGGCGCCGCGCGTGTGGTGGGAATTTCGCATCATGGGCGCCAAGAATGTCTATGTGCTCGATGGCGGCATGGACGGCTGGAACCGGGAAGACCGGCCCGTGAGCACGGACGTCCCCTCGCCCAAGCCGGCCACGTTCACACCGAGCTTCACGCCGGCCGCGGTCACGTCTCTCGCGGGGATGAAGCAGATCGTCGCCGATGGCGCGATCCAGATCGCCGACGCCCGTGGCGCCCCACGCTTTTATGGCGAGGAAGCCGAGCCGCGCGCCGGCCTTCGTTCGGGCCACATGCCCGGCGCCCACAGTCTGCCGTCCGGCGTCTTTTCGGAAAACGGGAAGCTGAAGGATCTTGAGAGCCTCCGCCAGACATTTGCCGCCGCCGGCGTCGATCTTTCGAAGCCCGTGGTCACCACCTGCGGATCGGGCGTGACTGCTGCCATCATCACCCTGGCGCTGCAGTCGCTCGGCCACACCGACAACACGCTCTATGACGGATCCTGGTCAGAATGGGGCGGGCGCGCTGACACCGCCGTCGTCACGGGTCGCGAGTGACGCCATGCGCACTCCGAAGCTCGCCTCGCTGACGGCGCACGTCACCGAACTCGAAATGACGGCTCCGCCGAAGCAGAGCCTGCCGATGCCGGTCAATATCCAGACCGCGATCCTGCGCGTCTCCGACATTCCGCTCGGCTACTATCGGTTTCTCTATCTGCGCGTCGGACGCCGCTGGCATTGGACCGAACGGCTGCGGATGAGCGACGAGGATCTGGCTGCCCTGCTTGGAGACAAGAGGCGGAGCGTAACGGTCCTTTACGTCAACGGCGCGCCGGCCGGCTTCTTCGAGCTGCATCAGGGCGACGACGACGTGGTCGAGCTTGTGCATTTCGGGCTGATGGAACACGCACTCGGCCTCGGGCTCGGCAAATGGTTCTTGCTGCAGACGCTGTTTGCCGCCTGGGCGCTGAATCCGAGCAAGCTGACGGTGACCACCAACAACCTCGACCATCCCCGCGCGCTGCAGCTCTATCAGCAATTCGGCTTCTCGCCGGTCGCGACCCGCGAAGCCACAGTCAAGCCTTTGACCGATGCCGAACTTCTGAAGCTGGTGAAGAACCTCTGAAGAACACCATGCGGCAAGTTCCGGGTGTCCCGATTGCTGCGGCCAGTGCACTCTCCTGATCGAACAACAAAAGCCGATCAAGGAGATAAACTATGTCGTTGCGCTATATTCCGATGTCCGACACGGAAGCCCGCCGGATGAGAGAAGGCGGGCTGGACGCCTATGGCAATGCGCCGGAGCGACAGATCTCCGACGGCGGCGGCGTACCCTGCCGTCATTGCCTGGATTATGTCGGGGCCGGCGCACCCTATCTGGTTTTCGCGCTTCGGCCGTTTTCCTCGTTGCAGCCCTATGCGGAAACCGGGCCCGTGTTCATGCACGCCGAGGCCTGCCCGGCGCATGACGGCGACGCGTTGCCGCCGATCCTGAACTCACGCGCCGACTACCTGCTGCGCGGCTACGGCGCGGACGAGCGCATCGTCTATGGAACCGGCGACGTTGTTGCCAGGGAAGACGTGGAAAGTCGCGCGACAGAATTGCTGTCGAGACCGGACGTTACGTCCGTGCACGTCCGCTCCACCCGGAACAATTGCTACCAGTGCCGGATAGAGCTGGCCTGAGACGAAATGGGCCCGGCATTGCTGCCGGGCCGAAACGATTGTCAGGCGACGTTCAGAACTGCTTCGGGCGCATAGGCATCATAGCCGAGCGCTTCGGCCACGGGCGCGTTGGTGACGCGACCGCGGTGCACGTTGAGGCCGGCACGCAGATGCCGGTCCTCGGCAATCGCCTTCAGGCCCTTGTCGGCGAGTTGCAGACCATAATGCAGCGTGGCGTTGTTGAGCGCATGCGCCGAGGTCACCGGTACCGCGCCCGGCATGTTCGCAACGCAGTAGTGCACGATGCCGTCAACCTCATAGGTGGGGTCGGAATGGGTCGTCGCATGCGAGGTCTCGAAGCAGCCGCCCTGGTCGATGGCGACGTCGACGATGACAGCCCCCTTCTTCATGCCGGTCAGCATTTCGCGGGTCACGAGCTTCGGTGCCGCAGCGCCCGGTATCAGCACGGCCCCAATGACGAGATCGGCCGAGAAGACCTCCTCTTCCAGCGCATCGATAGTCGAATAGCGCGTGTGTACGCGGCCGGAAAAGAGATCGTCGAGCTGGCGCAGACGCGGGATCGAGCGATCGATGATGCTGACGTCAGCCCCGAGCCCCGCCGCCATGCGGGCGGCATGCAGGCCGACGACCCCGCCACCGATGACGGTCACCTTGGCCGGCAGTACGCCGGGCACGCCGCCGAGCAGGATCCCGCGGCCACCATTGGCCTTTTGCAGCGAGGTCGCACCGGCCTGGATCGCCAGGCGCCCGGCAACTTCGGACATCGGCGCGAGCAGCGGAAGGCCGCCGCGATCGTCGGTGACGGTCTCGTAGGCAATCGCCGTGACGCCGGAATTGAGCAGGCCCTTGGTCTGTTCCGGATCGGGCGCAAGATGCAGATAGGTATAGAGAATTTGGCCTTCGCGCAGCTGCGCCCATTCGGAAGGCTGCGGCTCCTTGACCTTGACGATCATGTCCGATTTTTCGAACACGTCCTTTGCCGTCGCGACGATTTTCGCGCCAGCGGCACGGTACGCATCGTCGTCCGCGCCGATCCCTGCCCCGGCCTTGGTTTCCACGATTACCTCGTGGCCATGGGCAACATATTCACGCACCGAGCCGGGCGTCAGGCCGACACGATATTCATGGTTTTTGATTTCCTTCGGGCAACCGACACGCATTCTTGCGTTCCTCTCCTGTTATTGGCTTTTGCGCCGCTTTTGACGAGGCAATCAGCAAAACACGCGGACAATCGAATGTCCTTGCAAAGACGAAAGCCAACGCGCATTGATTTCGAAGAATATTGCGGCATTTGGAGCAATATTGAGGGAAATCACCAATGAGCGAACTTGACGCCATCGATCATGCGATTCTGCGCATTCTTCAGCAGAACGGCCGGATCTCGAATGCCGACCTTGCGGCCAAGGTAGGGCTCTCGCCGTCGGCCTGCTCGCGCCGGGTCGACATCCTGGAAAAGTCGGGAACGATCGCCGGATACCATGCCCGGATCGCCCACAAGGCGCTCGACTACCAGATCATGGTCATCGTGCACATTTCGCTCTCGGGGCAGTTCGCCAAGACGCTCGCCGAATTCGAGGCGGCGGTAAAGCTCTGTCCGAACGTGCTCGTCTGCTACCTGATGTCGGGGGAATACGACTATATCCTGCGGGTGGCGGCCAAGGATCTGCAGGACTACGAGCGCATTCACCGCGACTGGCTTTCGGCCCTGCCCCACGTGGTGAAGATCAACTCGAGCTTCTCGCTGCGCGAAATCATCGACCGGCCGAATGTCGGCATCTGAAGGCGGCCGCAGACCCTACCGGCCGACGACGCAATCGCGGCCGCGTCCCTTGGCGGCATAGAGCCTCAGATCGGCCTGCGCCAGCAGACGCTCGACCGAGCCCCCATCGGCCGGCGTCGACGATAGGCCGATGCTCGCCGTCACCGGGCGCCCATCCGGCGTCGACAACTGGCTCGATATCGCGATCCGGATTTCATCGGCGCGCCGCAGCCCATCCACGTGGTCCATCTCCGGACAAAGGATGACGAACTCCTCGCCACCGTAGCGGAACAGGCGATCGACGGGGCGAATCTTCGATTTCACCGTTTCGACCAGCTGTTGGAGCACGCGATCGCCCTCGAGATGCCCGAAGCGATCGTTGACGCCCTTGAAGTGATCGACGTCAATGATCATCAGGGTGACGGCAGCGTTCGCGCCGCTGGCCGCGCGCAGCATTTCCGGTGCCTCGACCTCGAACCGGCTACGGTCGAGCGAGCCGGTCAGCGTGTCCTGCCCCGAGCGCGACAACAGATCCTCGTAGCGCTCGCGGAAGGTCAGCGTGTTGAAAATATCGCCGAGCGGCCGGTCCGACATGGCAAGCGACGGGTGGCGCGAGAGGTTGAGATAAAGGCCGACGGCAAGGGCATAGAAGGGCGCCGCCAGCATCTTCGCCATCCAGCCGCCCCAGAACACCTCCGCCGGCGCGCCGTTCCACCATCGCAGCGCCGCATAGAAGGCGGCCTGATCGAATGTGAGCACCGCTACACCGCAGATGAGGAAACGGACGGTCACGAAGTGACGCAACCACCGACCGAGGCGCTCGTAGAGCAGGATGATCATCAGCGCATCGAAGTAGAGGATCGTCGTCCCCCAGACCATCAGCCATCCCATCTCGTCGATGAAGGCGAGGTCGGCGGAGCGCTCCGCGACGATCGACACCGTATCGTGCTGTCGCAGCAGAAGGCTGAGCGCTACCGTCAGGAAATTGCCGGCGAGCAGACCATAGATCGGTTGGCGCACCGTTGCTGCGTCCTCCTTCACATAGAGGAGGAGGATCATCATCAACTTGCCGGAAAACAGGACGGCCGATCCCGGCGAGATCACGCCGAACGGCAGTTGCACATAGAAGACCGCAGCGAGATAGGTTTCGATGAAGTGCATGACGCCAAGGGCGGCGACAAATACCCCGAGCCCCAGTCGGGCACGAAGGTGCAACAGCCCGATCATCGCCGTCACGTAGACCAGCGCCTCGCCGACGAAGAGAAGAAGGTTGGCGTTTGGCATGTGCTTGAGAAAGTTCCGTTTCCTGGAGCACCGTTAACCAGGAAACTTGAAGAAAACTTTACCAGGTGTCCGCTGTTGCCCGACCTTTCAGTGCGAAAATCTGCCGCTTTCGGAAACGGCGGCTTTCCGGCATAGTCGGCTCCAACCCACCGTCGTTCGCTGACCAGCGAACAAAACTCCCGATTGTATTCCTTTTCCATGAAGACCCGCATTCTTGATAAATGGAGGACCGCATGACATCGATGACTTCCCCGCTTCACCTCACGCGCCGCTCGCTTCTCGCGGGGGCCGCGGCCTCCTCGGCACTCGTCATGCTGCATCCATTCTCGGCGCGCGCCGCCGCCAATCAGGCGCATCTCAGGATCATGGAATCGACGGACTTGCACGTCCACGTGTTCCCCTACGACTACTATGGCGACAAACCTAACGACACGGTCGGCCTTGCGCGCACCGCCTCGATCATCGACGCCATCCGCGCCGAAGCGACGAACTCCATCCTCGTGGATAACGGCGACTTCCTGCAGGGCAATCCGATGGGCGACTACATCGCCTATCAGCGCGGCATGAAGGATGGCGACATCCACCCGATCGTCGCGGCCATGAACGTGCTCGGCTATGACTGCGGCACGCTCGGCAACCACGAATTCAACTATGGCCTGGACTTCATGTTCAAGGTGCTGAACGGGGCGAATTTCCCCGTGGTCTGCGCCAACCTGACGAAGGGATCGCTTGCCGCCAATGCGCGCCAGGACGAACTGTTCCTGAAGCCCTATGTCATTCTCGATCGCAAGGTGAAGGACGGTTCCGGCCAGGAGCATTCGATCCGCGTCGGCCTCATCGGCTTCATACCGCCGCAGATCATGACCTGGGACGCCAAGCACCTGGAAGGCAAGGCCAACGCCCGCGACATCGTCAAGGCGGCCGAAGCCTGGGTGCCGCAGATGCGCGAAGAAGGCGCCGACATCGTCGTGGCGCTCTCGCACTCCGGTATCGGCCAGCAGGCCTATGCGGAGAACCTCGAGAACGCCTCCGTACCGTTGGCCGCAATCGAAGGCATCGATGCGATCGTCACCGGCCACAGCCACCTGGATTTCCCCGGGCCGAAGTTCAAGGAGATTGCCGGCGTCGACAACGAGAAGGGGCTGATCTCCGGCAAGCCCGGCGTCATGGGCGGCTTCTGGGGCTCGCATCTCGGCCTGATCGACCTGTTGATCGAGCGCGACGGCGGCAAATGGCGCGTCGTCAGTTCGACGAGCGAGGCACGCCCGATCTACCGCCGCGAGGACAAGAAGGTCATCGCCGAGGTCGCCGACAAGCCGGAGGTCCTGGCGGCCGCGCAGAAGGACCACGAGGCGACGCTCGCCTATGTGCGCACGCCCGTCGGCAAGACCAGTGCGCCGCTCTATTCCTACTTTGCCCTGGTTGCCGACGATCCGTCGGTGCAGATCGTCAGCCAGGCGCAGACCTGGTACATCAAGGACATGCTGAAGGACACCGAGCACCGCGACCTGCCTGTACTTTCGGCCGCGGCCCCCTTCAAGGCCGGCGGACGCGGCGGCGCCGATTACTACACAGACGTCCCGGCCGGAGACATCGCGATCAAGAACGTCGCGGACCTCTATCTCTATCCGAACACCGTCCAGGCGGTGGTCATTTCGGGCGAACAGGTGCGCAACTGGCTGGAAATGTCAGCCGGCATCTTCAACGAGGTCAAACCCGGGAGTGTGGACGCACCGCTGATCAATGGTGGCTTCCCGTCCTACAATTTCGACGTCATCGACGGGGTCACCTATCAGATCGACCTTTCCGTACCGCCGAAGTTCGACAAGGACGGCAACACCATCAACGCCGCCTCGAACCGCATCAAGAACCTGCAGTTCAACGGACAAGCGATTGATCCGGCCCAGAAATTCGTCGTGGCCACCAACAACTACCGCGCCGGCGGCGGCGGCAACTTCCCCGACATCGGCGCCGACAAGGTGGTCTTCGTCGCGCCCGACACCAACCGCGATGTGGTGGTGCGCTACATCATCGAGCAGGGCACGATCAACCCGTCGGCCGACGCCAACTGGACCTTCGTCCCGCTCGCAGGCACCAGCGTGACCTTCGACAGCGGACCGAAGGCGCGGCAGTTCCTGGCGCAGGTGAAGGGCGTGACGATCGAGGACGCCGGTGACGCTGCCGAGGGTTTTGCGCGTTTCCGCATCAAGCTCTGAGCCACGAACCGATCAGTGGGCTGCCGCTTGCGGTGGCCCACACACTTGGCGCCTGGCCGCTCCAGCAGGCTAAACCGCCGACACAAGTCTCCGGCATTCCTGCCGCAGAACATGAGCTGTGGCAGACAATGTTCTGTTTATTTTAGATTATCTTGGATATAGGCGCGCGGCTCAGACCTGCCGCGACGGGGCGTCGTCGGAAAACAACGACGGACCGGTCTGGTCGATGATCTGGCGGCCCTTGCGCAGCGCCGCGTCGATCGCGTCCTGCTCGGACGTGAAGAGATCGGCGCGGATGAAGCTGCGGACCTTGGCGCCGCCTTCGGCCGAGACTTTCTCGATGTTGCCCGCCAGACGAAACTGGGAGCCCTCGCGCATCGGCGTCGCGCGGATGGTGCATTCCGCATAGGCCTCGGATTTCCCCGGTGCTGCCTGCGCCTGGTCTTCAGAGTTGCCGGAACGGCCGAACAATTTCGAGAAAAACGATGCCATGCCCAAGACTTAGACGCCGCGGCCGACACTGTCAAAGCTTAAGTGCCGATATTCGACCGCGACGCCCTCACGCCGATCAGATGATGAGGTTGGAGAGGATCTCGTTCTCGGTAATGTCCTGATAGCGCAGCCCCGCAGCGTCGAAGCGAGCCTTCAGCACGGGGAAGTTCTCCGCCTGTTTCGTTTCGATGCCAATCAGGATGGAACCGAAATTGCGGGCTGACTTCTTCAGATACTCGAAGCGCGAGATGTCGTCTTCGTCGCCAAGCAGGTTGAGGAAGTCGCGAAGCGCGCCCGGCCGCTGCGCCATACGCAGGATGAAATACTTCTTGAGGCCAGCATGGCGCATCGCCCGCTCCTTGACGTCGGGAAGGCGTTCGAAGTCGAAGTTGCCGCCGGAAACGACCGCGACCACCGTCTTGCCCGCAAGCGCCTCGGGGCCCAGCGCTTCGAGCGCCGAAATCGAAAGGGCTCCGGCCGGCTCGAGCACGACGCCTTCGACATTCAGCATGTCGACGATCGTCCGGCAGATGGCATTTTCGGCCAGCAGCATAACCTGGTCAGGCGAGAAGCGCCGCAACGCTGCAAAGTTCAGATCGCCGATCCGCCCGACGGCGGCACCGTCGACGAAGTTGTCGACCTGGTCGAGGGTCACGACGCTGCCGGTTTCCAGGCTTTCCCGCAGGCTCGGCGCACCCGACGGCTCGCAGAAGATGAAATGATCGGCCGCGACCTTGTCCTTGAGGTAGCCGGTGACGCCGGCGGCAAGGCCGCCACCGCCGACCGGCAGCACGACGAGATCAGGGATGACACCTTCCGGCAGCTGCCAGGCAATTTCCGCCGCGACGCTCGCCTGCCCCTCGATGATGTCGGCGTGATCGAAAGGCGGCACCATGACGCCGCCGATCGCTTCCACGTGGTCGCGGGCAGCCTTGTAGCATTGGTCGAAGATATCGCCGACCAGCTTGATGGTGATGAACTCGCCGCCGAACATCCTGGTCTTGTCGATCTTCTGCTGCGGCGTCGTCACCGGCATGAACACGACACCCGGAACGCCGAAATGGCGGCAGACGAAGGCGAAGCCCTGGGCGTGGTTGCCGGCCGAGGCGCAGACGAATGTCTTCCCCGAGGCACCGGCACCGATCGCCTTGCGGAAGAAGTTGAAGGCCCCCCTGATCTTATAGGAGCGAACCGGCGAAAGATCCTCGCGCTTGAGGTAAATGTTGGCGCCGTAGCGCGCGCTCAGGTGCTCGTTGAGCTGCAGCGGCGTCGGCGGGAAGATCTCCCGCAAGGCTTCGGTTGCGGTTTCGACATCCTGCTTCATCACGTGCGGTCTTCCGTTGAGTTGGTCGCTGGCGGTCGCTATTGCACATCGCAACGCCCGAAGCCATGGCTTTGACTCGAATCGGGCCGACGTTGAAAATGGCGCACCGCCCAATCCACCGGCACGCCCACACTGTTCTTCCGGGAAATGAACGCTTGAACGCAACCCTGATCCGGCATGCCGTGCACATTTCGGCGATCCTCGGCATATACCTTGCCTGCGCCATGCTGGTGCCGGCGATGGTCGATCTTTATTACGGCCATCCGGATTGGCGCATTTTTGCCGCGTCCTCCTTCATGGTCGGCGGCCTTTCGCTTGCGACCTTCATGGCCACGCGCATGGGCCCGCCGCCGTTTTCAAAGAAGTTCGGCTTCGTCCTCGTCAACATGCTGTGGGCGGTGTTTTCGGTGGTCGGCGCAATCCCGCTCTGGCTGTCGTCCATGAAGCTCGACTTTGCCCAGGCGCTGTTCGAATCCGTCTCTGCCATCACCACGACCGGCGCGACCGTGATCGTCGGCCTCGACGATGCGCCGCCGGGGCTCCTGCTCTGGCGTTCGCTTTTGTGCTGGCTCGGCGGCATCGGCATCGTCGTGCTTGGCCTGTTCATCATCCCCTATCTCAGGGTCGGCGGCATGTCGTTCTTCAAGATGGAGTCCTCCGACACCGGCGACAAACCCTTTGCCCGGCTCGCGAGCTTCAGCCGCGCCTTCCTGGCGATCTACGTTGTCATCACGCTTCTCTGCACGATCGGCTACTTCCTGACGGGCATGAACCGCTTCGATGCGATCAACCACGCGATGTCGACGGTGGCGACGGGCGGTTTTTCCACCCATGACGCATCCTTCGCCTATTTCGGCAGCATTCCGTTGCTCTGGACCGCCACCTTCTTCATGGCGCTTTGCAGCCTGCCCTTCTCGATCCTGATCGTGCTGGTCGCCCGCGGCAGGCTCGATGCGTTGCGCGACCCGCAAATCATCGTGTTCCTCGGCTATCTCTCGGCCTTCTCGATTGCCGTCGCCATCTACCACCGGCTGGCCAATGGCGTCGAATTCCATCTGGCGCTGGCGCATTCGTTCTTCAACATCACTTCGATCCTCTCGACCAGCGGCTATGCCAGCCAGGACTACAGCCTCTGGGGGCCCTTCGTCGTCATCGCAGCCTTCATCGCCACCTTCATGGGCGGTTGCTCCGGCTCGACCGCCGGCGGGATCAAGGCCTATCGCTTCATCGTGCTCTTCAATGCGATCCGGTCGGGGCTGAACAAGATCGTCTACCCCAACGCGATCTATGCGGTGCGCTATGGCGGCAACACCGTCGACGCTGACACGCAGCGCTCCATCTTCCTGTTCTTCATCACCTATATCCTGCTGTGGGTGCTCGGCAGTCTCGCCATGGGCGCGCTCGGCTACGATCTGGTCACCGCGACCTCGGCGGTCATTACCTGCCTTTCCAATGTCGGCCCGGGCCTTGGTCCGATCATCGGCCCGGCCGGAAACTTCTCGACACTCGGCGATCCCGAACTCTACCTGCTGTCGCTGATGATGCTGCTCGGTCGTCTCGAAGTGCTGACCGTGTTGGTAATCCTGACGCCGGTCTTCTGGAAGCATTGACCATTCGCCTCGCGGCCCTATCGTCTTGACTCGGTGCAGCAGATGCCGAATGTCGGTCGAAACCGGCGATGGGGGAACGTCATGGTGAAACATATACGTCGTCTGGCGGTGCTGACCACCGCCATGGCGCTTTCGGCGGGGCTCGCCGCCCATGCCGGCCCGCTTGCCGACGCGGCGGTGCAGGCCGAAAAGCTCGCGGCATCCGGCGACGCGGCGAAGGCCCATGAGCTGCTCCGCCAGGCGATGAGCGATTTCTCGCAAACGCTGCCACTGGCGATCGGCAAGGCGGTTTTCGTGACCAAGGCGCCCACCGGCTACGCCATGTACGACCCGCGCGAGGGCGCGGTCTTCAAGGAGGGAGAGTCGCTGATCTCCTATATCGAGCCGATCGGCCTCACCTGGAAGGATTCGGCAGCGAAGGGCCAACTCGAAAGCCACTTCACCGTCGACTTCGATATTCTCAACCCGAAGGGCGACGTGCTCGCGGGCCAGAAAGCGTTCGGTGATTTCACCTTCACCGGCCACCTCAGAAACCAGGAAATCTATTCGACGCTGACCATCGACGTCTCCGGTGCTCCTGCCGGCGACTATGTGCTGCGCTTCCATTTCAATGACGTCAACAGCGGCAAAAGCGCCAGCGTCGACCAACCCTTCAAGATTGCCGGACCGTAATACCATGCCCCACGCAGTAACGACCGTCGGCTTCGATGCCGACGATACACTCTGGCAGAACGAGCAGTTCTTCCGGCTGACGGAAGCGCGCTTCGCCGATCTTCTGAGCGCCCACACGGACACCGAACACCTGTCGGAGCGGCTGCTTGCGGCGGAGAAGCGCAACCTCGGCCTCTACGGCTTCGGCATCAAGGGCTTCGTGCTCTCCATGGTCGAAACCGCCGTCGACGTCACCGATGGCAAGGTGCCCTCCTCGGTCATCGCCGAGATCCTCGCCGCCGGGCGCGACATGCTCGTGCACCCGGTTGAGCCGCTGCCGCATGTCAAGGAAACGCTCGAAGCACTTCACGGCCACTTTCGCCTTGTCATGATCACAAAGGGCGATCTCTTCGACCAGGAGCGCAAGCTCGCCGCCTCCGGCCTTGGCGACCATTTCGACGCCGTCGAGATCGTCAGCGACAAGACCGTCGCCACCTACGAGCGCATCTTCAAGCGTCACGGCGACGGGGCGCTGAAAAGCATGATGGTCGGCAATTCGCTGAAGTCGGATATCGTGCCTGCACTCGGTGCCGGAAGCTGGGGGGTCTATGTCCCGCACGCGCTCACCTGGTCGTTCGAACACCACGACAAGCCGGAGACTCATCCGCGTTTTCGCGAGATTGCGGATCTCGGCGGGTTGGGCTCGGTCCTTGAGCGCTTGATACCGAAGGCTTGACTGTCGTCCGCAAGCGCCAAGTCGATCGCAATTATAAGTTGATGCGTATCGATGATACACGAATCAGCTTATCGTCCACATGGTGGCTTAGATGAGGGGAACCAATGTTGGCGCTTGTTTTCGGTGCAGCGATTGCGATGGTGATGGTGGGCAGGCTCATTGGATGGCTGCTGCGGAAGGTTTCGGCTTTGAGCGTCTTTTCCTCGCGCCTCGCGGGTTTGGCGGTTCTGTTGTTTGTCGCACCCGCCATCTACTCGTTCAATTCGGGCTGGCCGTTTGTCGACTCGTTTATCGTCTACGGCCTTGGGGCAATGATTGCCGCGGGCGTATTCTACTTCATGAAGACGAGAGAACAGCGCGCCTAAGCGCGTTGTCCACCCCGTAACCCCCCGATCACCCTTGACTGTTTGACCTGAGTGTTTGATCTAGGGATCATGCGGGCGTGGCGAAACTGGTAGACGCAAGAGACTTAAAATCTCTCGGCCTTGGCTGTGCGGGTTCGATCCCCGCCGCCCGCACCAGACAACCGGATTTCAGGATCAATAGGTAGCGGACGTCAGACTGTCACTCTGCAGTGACAGGTTTACGCCGCAAAGAGCGACCGCTCAGTTGTTGTAGTAGTAACAATCGCATTCCGCCTGGTAGGCGTCGTCGTGCCATACGCGGACGGCGAGTTTCGTTGCGCATCCCTGGTTTTCCAGCCTGAGGCCGAGAAGCGAGACCGCTGCCGCCTTGGAATTGGGGGCGTCCACCTCGATTGCCGATCCGACCTGGTGGACACCCTGCCGCGGGGTCCAGGTGAAGATCTGAACGCTGTAGTGCATCGAATATCCTCCGTGGGAGAGATGGTGTGCACGCAATACTAAACGCTATGTGTTCGCAATGAGCCGGTCGCCTTGACCGTTTCAGCCGTCTTCGACGGTCGCTTCAGGCCGATCGCCGCCATCCGTGTGTTCGAAGTGCCAGTGGCCCTCTTCGTCCTGGAAGCTGATCTCCTCGTCGTCGCCGCCGACCTGCTGTTCGGCGGCGGCGGCCTTGGCGGCGGCAAGCGCCGTTTCGCGGCTGGGAAAGGGTTCCGAATAGGCGTCGGCGGCCTTGTAGGCCCATCCGCCGTCATGAGGAACGATGGTGTAAGTAATCCGCGCCATGCTTCCCTCCCAATAATCCGAAAGACGCTCCCGTCTTCGGCGGGCCGTTGCCGCACAGCCCCGCATTCCTCCTCGTCAAAGGCATACTCAATGCTGAACGCCGCGGATATTAGCACAAGTGTGGTACGAATTGCCACATTCGCGAATCACCCGGAAAGGCTAGCCGCCAAACAGAAAGGCGGCCCCTTGCGGCGCCGCCTAAACTCTTGAAACAATTGCGTCGAGATGATCAGGCCGAAAGCTTGGCGGCGATCTTGGCGACGTGTGCGCCCTGGAAGCGGGCAGCCTGGAGCTCGACCTCGGACGGCTGACGCGAGCCGTCGGCATCGGTGATCGTCGAGGCGCCATAGGGCGAGCCGCCCTTGATCTCGTCGAGGCCCATCTGGCCCTGGAAGGCATAGGGAAGACCAGCGACGACCATCCCGTGGTGCATCAGCGTCGGGATGAAGCCGAGGATGGTGGATTCCTGACCGCCATGCTGGGTGGCCGAGGACGTGAAGACCGAACCGACCTTGCCGACCAGCCTGCCAGACGCCCACAGGCTGCCGGTCTGATCGATGAAGTTGCGCATCTGCGAGGCAACCGTGCCAAAGCGCGTGCCGGCGCCGAAGATGATCGCGTCGTATTGGGCAAGCTCTTCGACATGGGCGACCGGCGCGGCCTGGTCGAGCTTGAAGTGAGAGGCCTTGGCGACCTCGGCCGGCACCAGTTCCGGAACGCGCTTGACGTCGACTTCGGCACCCGCAGACTTGGCACCTTCGGCCACGGCGTACGCCATGGTTTCGATATGTCCGTATGCCGAATAATAGAGAACGAGAACCTTGGCCATAATTGCTCCTTTGGATACAAGCGATCCCACTTGATCACTGCTGCGCGGAAGATTTATCAAAATGCAGCCGCATGCCAGGAGCCGTCCGGGAAACAGACTGTTCTCGCAATGTGAACAATAATAAATCACTGTTAAATAACTAACTAAACAAACAGGATCACCCGATGAGCAGCATAAAAGTCGTCACTGCCGCCATGGTCGCCATCGGCGACGAACTTCTCTCGGGGCGTACCAAGGACAAGAACATCGGCCACCTCGCCGACATGATGACCATGGTCGGTATCGACCTCAAGGAAGTGCGGATCGTCGCCGACGACGAGGTGGCGATCGTCGAGGCGATCAATGCAGTGCGCAGCCGCTACGATTACGTCTTTACGTCCGGCGGCATCGGCCCGACTCATGATGACATCACCGCCGACGCCGTGTCGCGCGCCTTCGGCGTCGAATGCATCTACGAGCCGGAGGCGATGGCGCTGCTCGGCGCCATGTACGAGCGCCGCAACATGGAGTTTACCGACGCGCGCAAACGCATGGCGCGCATGCCGCTCGGCGCACGTCATATCCCGAACCCGGTATCGACGGCGCCGGGTTTCGCCATTGGCAACGTGCATGTGATGGCCGGCGTGCCACAGGTCTTCCAGGCTATGCTCGATGCTCTGCTGCCCGGTCTCAACGTCGGTTCGCCCCTCCTCTCGCGCACCGTGCGCTCGCCCTTCGGCGAAGGCGACATCGGCAGCCCGCTGACCGAAGTGCAGAAGAACCATCCGGAAACGAGCATCGGCTCCTACCCGAAATTCGACGGCAAGACCTTCTCGACGGATATCGTCGTGCGCGCCCGCGATCCGGAAGCCCTTGCGGCAGCGGAAGCGGATGTGCAGGCGATGATCCAGGCAATCGCCGACGCGCGGGCAAAGGGATAGCGCGAAGCCCTTGCACTCAAGGCCTCAATGCCGTTATTGCATGTCGGCAAATCAGGATGACGCGTTCCCGCCTGCCCGATCTGCCGGACGCTTCGCCTTACCCTCGTTTAGACAAGCCGGAGCCCACCCATGTCGCTGCCCGATAAAGCCTTTCCCGTTTCCTGGGACCAGTTCCACCGCGATTGCCGCGCGCTTGCGTGGCGGCTCGCCGACAATGGCCAGGAATGGCGCGCCATGGTCTGCATCACGCGCGGCGGCCTGGTTCCGGCGGCGATCATCTGCCGCGAGCTCAACATCCGCATGATCGAGACTGTCTGTGTGGCCTCCTATCACGACTACGATTCTCAAGGACAGATGAAGGTGCTGAAGGGCATCGCCCCCGAAATCGCCGAGGGCGGCGGTGAAGGCGTACTGATCGTCGACGACCTGACCGACACCGGCAAGACTGCCGCGGAAGTCCGCGCCATGCTGCCGAAGGCGCATTTCGCCGCCGTCTACGCCAAGCCGAAGGGCCGGCCGCTGGTTGATACCTTCGTTACCGAGGTCAGCCAGGACACCTGGATCTATTTCCCCTGGGACATGGGCTTCACCTATCAGGAGCCGATCGCCAAGGGCACGCGCGGCTAATAGCCCGTATCTTCCTTCCGGACCCGGTGCCCCTTCTCGGGAGGCGACTTTCGGTCCGTGAGTTTTCGATCAGCTGATCGGCGGTATTGCGCCGATCAGCGTTTCGGCAGTCAAGCCAGGCCCTGCCTTGGCGCCGGCTGCGCCATGGCGCCAGACTGCAGCTGCGGCCGCCTCGAAAGCCGGCATTCCCTTCGCCAGATGCGCGCCGACGATGCCGGCAAGAACGTCCCCCGATCCGGCGGTTGCCAGCCACGGTGGCGCATTGTTGTTGACGACCGCCCGTCCGTCCGGCGCGGCAACGACGGTGTCGGCACCCTTGTAGACGATCACCGCGTGGCTCGCCCGCGCCGCAGCCTGCGCCTTCTCGATCTTCGAAAGCCCGTCGTCACCGGCAATATCAGGAAAGAGACGGGCGAACTCGCCGTCGTGCGGCGTCATGACCATCTGGCCCCCGCCTTTCGCCAGTGCCGCGAAAAGTTGGCCGGGATTTGCCTGGAACGAGGTGATGCCATCGGCGTCAAGCACCAGCGCGCGATCGCAGAGTGCAAGCGCAAAGTCCCTCGCCTTCTTGCCGATGCCGAAGCCCGGCCCAAGGACGAAGCTGCCCAGGCGCTGGTCCTGCAACCATTTGGTAAGCTCCCGCTTGCCGTCGATCTCCTTGACCATAACCGCCGTCAGATGCGACGCATTGATGTCGAGTGCAGCGTTGCCAGAGGCGACGGTGACAAGGCCGGCGCCGGCCGCAAGGCCCGCCGCAGCCGACAGACGCGCCGCGCCCGTCGCCTGGCGGTCGCCTGAGAAAACCACCAGATGCCCGCGCTTGAACTTATGCGTCGAGGCTGCCAGGTCGCCGCCCCAGCCCGCCCAGAGGAACGGCGCATTGAGGTGCAGCGAACCTGCACCGGCGCGCAGGATGCGCGCGGGAATGCCGATGTCGAACACCTCGAGCGTGCCGCAGAGGGACCGCCCGGGCAAAAGCCAGTGACCGGGCTTTGGCGCCATGAACGTGACGGTGTGGCGGGCGGCAAAGGCGGCGCCCCGGACCTCGCCCGTGCGGCCGTCGATGCCGCTCGGCAGATCGACCGCAACGACCGGAACGCCACTGGCATTGACCCGTTCGATAAGGTGAATGACGTCGTCCGGGAGGTCGCGAGACAAGCCCGCCCCGAAGAGCGCATCGATGACGACATCGCCGGCCTGCGGTTCGTAGGCAGAAAGTGGTGCGACGGGATCGCTCCAGTTTGCCCGGGCGCGCGCAGCATCGCCTTGAAGCTTGGCGGGATCGCCCAGCACGAACACCGCGACATCCGCCCCGCTTTCGGCAAGGCCGCGGGCGGCAACGTAACCATCGCCACCATTGTTGCCGGGGCCGCAGAGCACGACGAAGCGGTGCGCTTCCGGAAAATACCGCAGGGCCGCAGCGCTTACCGCCAGTCCGGCGTTGCGCATCAGCGTGAAGCTATCGATGCCGGATTGGGCCGCCGCCTGGTCGATTGCCGTCATTTCGGCGGGCGTGATCAACAGGTGCTGAAGGTCGGAGCGCATGCCCCAGACTTATCCATGCCCGCGCGCGTGAAGCAAGGCCTCAGCCTTAACACCATGATTGCCTTAAAATAATGCATTTGCACATAATTGTTGCTCAAATAACAAGCTTCACGTCTGCCATGATGTGGGGACTCTGCAAGAAGCGGGCATCTTTCGATCGGAAATCATAAAAAATAGGCAGATCGCACCCCGCGTAAGGCATGGAAATCCTGTAATCGGCGCGCCGGCAGCAGATTTTTTGTCGTTCTGACAGATTTTCGCAGAAAAACTGGCATGCAACGTGCATATTCAGGGCGAGCGGGCATGATCCTGCTATCAAGGGAGAAGCGGAGAGACATTTTCTCATGAAAAAGATCGAAGCGATCATTAAGCCCTTCAAGCTCGACGAAGTGAAGGAAGCCCTTCAGGAAGTCGGCCTGCAGGGTATCACCGTCACGGAAGCCAAGGGCTTCGGGCGGCAGAAGGGTCACACGGAGCTGTATCGCGGCGCCGAATACGTGGTGGACTTCCTGCCGAAGGTAAAGGTCGAAGTGGTGCTGGCGGATGAAAACGCGGAGGCCGTCATCGAGGCGATCCGCAACGCCGCGCAAACCGGCCGCATTGGTGACGGAAAGATTTTCGTTTCCAATGTGGAAGAAGTCATCCGTATTCGCACGGGCGAAACCGGCCTCGACGCCATCTGACATCACGGGCCGTTCGGCCCGGTTCTTTTCAAATCCTCGTCATCTCACACAGGGAATAACGGCAAATGACGACTGCAAGCGATATTCTGAAGCAAATCAAGGACAACGACGTCAAGTTCGTCGACCTGCGCTTTACCGATCCCAAGGGTAAGCTGCAGCACGTAACGATGGATGTGGTCTGCGTCGACGAAGACATGTTCGCCGATGGCGTCATGTTCGACGGCTCCTCGATTGGCGGCTGGAAGGCCATCAACGAGTCCGACATGGTGCTGATGCCCGATCCGGAAACAGCGCATATGGACCCGTTCTTCGCGCAGTCGACGATGGTCATCATTTGCGACATTCTCGATCCGGTTTCGGGCGAATCCTACAACCGCGACCCGCGCGGCACGGCCAAGAAGGCCGAAGCCTACCTCAAGGCATCCGGCATCGGCGACACCGTCTTCGTTGGCCCGGAAGCCGAATTCTTCGTCTTCGACGACGTCAAGTACAAGGCCGACCCGTACAACACCGGCTTCAAGCTCGACTCCTCGGAACTGCCGTCGAACGACGACACCGATTATGAGACCGGCAACCTCGGCCACCGCCCGCGCGTCAAGGGCGGCTATTTCCCGGTTCCGCCGATCGACAGCTGCCAGGACATGCGCTCCGAAATGCTGACGGTCCTGTCCGAGATGGGCGTGACGGTTGAGAAGCACCACCACGAAGTGGCGGCCGCCCAGCACGAGCTCGGCGTCAAGTTCGACGCGCTCGTTCGCAACGCCGACAAGATGCAGATCTACAAGTACGTCGTGCACCAGGTCGCCAATGCCTATGGCAAGACGGCAACCTTCATGCCGAAGCCGATCTTCGGCGACAACGGCTCGGGCATGCACGTGCACCTGTCGATCTGGAAGGACGGCAAGCCGACCTTCGCAGGCGACGAATATGCCGGCCTGTCGGAAAGCTGCCTCTACTTCATCGGCGGCATCATCAAGCATGCCAAGTCGCTGAACGCCTTCACCAACCCGTCGACGAACTCCTACAAGCGTCTCGTCCCGGGCTATGAGGCTCCGGTTCTCCTCGCCTACTCGGCGCGCAACCGCTCCGCTTCGTGCCGCATTCCGTTCGGCACCAACCCGAAGGCCAAGCGCGTCGAAGTCCGCTTCCCGGATCCGACCGCCAACCCCTACCTCGCCTTCGCAGCCATGCTGATGGCCGGCCTCGACGGCATCAAGAACAAGCTGCACCCGGGCAAGGCGATGGACAAGGATCTCTATGATCTGCCGCCGAAGGAACTGAAGAAGATCCCGACCGTCTGCGGCTCGCTGCGCGAAGCGCTGGAAAGCCTCGACAAGGACCGCAAGTACCTGACGGCTGGCGGCGTGTTCGACGACGACCAGATCGATTCCTTCATCGAACTGAAGATGCAGGAAGTCATGCGCTTCGAAATGACCCCGCATCCGGTCGAGTACGACATGTACTACTCGGTCTAAGACCGTGCGACCGGCGGCATCGACCACCGGTTCAAGCCGTGCTTTGGGCCGGCGGCTCCCTAGAAGGAGCCGCCGGCCTTTTCGTTGGAGCGCACGGATTGCAAGCGCTACCGCGCAGGGAGCGGCACGAAACCGTCGAATTGTGTGATATTATGTTGCCAACAACTTTTGCGCGTTCGCGGGACACGCATGGCGAGATCGATCGACGGAGGGCAGAAGGGAAGTCCCTATTGATGTTTTGGGTTCGCCAACCCAGATAATCTCCTGAAAGGATGTGTTGCGTCATGAAACAGAGAAACGCCAAATTCGAGATCGGACAGGTGGTTCGCCATCGGGTTTTCCCGTTCCGCGGCGTCATTTTCGACGTCGACCCGGAATACGCCAACACCGAGGAGTGGTGGAACGCCATTCCGCAGGAGATCCGCCCAAGCAAGGATCAGCCCTTCTATCACCTGTTCGCCGAGAACGACGACAGCGAGTATGTCGCCTACGTCTCCGAGCAGAACCTGGAATTCGACGACAGCGACCGGCCGATGCGCCACGCGCAAGTCGATGCCCTGTTCGACAAGGATGGCGTCGGTCACTACAGGCCCAAGGCGACGTTCCGCCACTGAGGCCGCTTCGCTCTCGAACAAATGAAAACGCCCGGACCGCGAGGTCCGGGCGTTTCTTTATGCGTTTGCGGAGGACCGCTTAGTTCTGCTTGGCAGCCTTCTGGGCTTCTTCAAGCTTCTTGCGTGCGTCCTCGGCCTTCTTCTGCATTTCTTCCTGCAGCAGGCGCTGACGCTCTTCGAGCTGCGACTGCTCGATCGGCTCGCCGTCGTAGACACCGGTGAAGCCAGTGAGGGCCATCTTGATCGGGTTCGGAGCGCGCTGGAAGTTGACCGAGGTGAAGACGACCTCATTGCCCTTCTTCAGGCTGGCGATCAGCTGGTCGGAAAGCGGCGCTTCGGCAACGCACTTGTCGGGCATGCAGATGGCGTAGTCGAGCTTGACCGGCTTGCCGCCGTCGATCTGCATCTGAACGCCGGTCGGGATGAGGCGCGCCGACGGTACCGAAACCTGCATGATCTTGCGGTTGACCTTGCCGGAAACGGTGATGAGGCCGACAGCGGTCACGAGCTGGCCGTTGTTGGCGGTCAGCAGGTTCTGAACGATGCAGACATCGTTGTCTTCCTGCTTGGTGCAAACCTTGAACCAGCCCTGCGGCGGCTTGCCGCCAGCCTGCTGTGCAGACGCAACGCTCGGAACGCCCGCAGCAGCTACAGTGAGCGCCAGCGCTGCCATGCCCGAACGTTTTGCAATATTCGACTTGAACATCATTGTGATTCCGTCTCCTGAAATCCGGTAACGGAACAGTTGTTCCGCAGGTGAGTATCGTCAGCCGCCGTTGTCCTGTTGGCCAAATAAGGCAAATGCATGACCCCGTTTCCGGAAACACCTGTTACATTGGCTCGCTTCGATTATCCAGTGTTTCCTGTCATTTTTTGACTTCATACTGGGCGGAATTTGGACCGCGGATCGGTTGGATTCATCCGTCGGCATTGGTAACGTTCGGGGAATCGGCCTGTTGATACCCCTCACGGGAGGTGACCTTGCGTGCAATTCTTTCTGGTCTGGCGCTGATCCTGACCACCACTTCATTCGGCACTGCTGCGGCAGCCGCTCCTGTGCATGCGATTGCCATGCACGGAGAGCCGGCGCTGCCTGCCGATTTCAAGAACTTTCCCTACGTCAATCCGGACGTAAAAAAGGGTGGAAAGATCTCCTACGGCGTCGTCGGCAGCTTCGACAGCCTGAATCCCTTCATCCTGAAGAGCATGCGCACGACCGCGCGCGGCATGTGGGATCCGGAATACGGCAACCTCGTCTACGAATCGCTGATGCAGCGCTCGCGCGACGAGGCCTTCACCATGTACGGCCTGCTCGCCGAAACCGTGGAGTGGGACGACGACCGGACCTTCATCCAGTTCAATCTCAACCCGAAGGCTCGCTGGGCCGACGGGCAGCCGGTGACCGCCGAGGACGTGATCTTCAGCTTCGAGCTGCTGCGCGACAAGGGACGTGTCCCCTTCAGCAACCGCATGGCCAAGGTGGCGAAACTCGAGAAAATCGGCGAGCGCAGCGTGCGCTTCACCTTCACCGAGGATGCCGACCGTGAGCTGCCGCTGCTGCTCGGCCTGTCGCCGGTGCTGCCGAAACATGCCATCGACCTCGCAACCTTCGACCAGACAACGCTGAATCCGCCGCTCGGCTCCGGCCCTTATCGCGTGGCCGAAGTGAAGCCGGGCGAGCGCATCGTCTACAAGCGAAACCCGGACTATTGGGCGAAGGACCTGCCCTCGAAGGTCGGCCAGGACAATTACGACGAGATCTCTGTTGAGTATTTCCTCCAGGAGAACTCGCTGTTCGAAGCCTTCAAGAAGGGCGAGATCGACATCTATCCCGAAGGCAGCGCCAC
Organism: Ensifer sp. ZNC0028; assembly: GCF_000799055.1. Taxonomy (NCBI): domain Bacteria; kingdom Pseudomonadati; phylum Pseudomonadota; class Alphaproteobacteria; order Hyphomicrobiales; family Rhizobiaceae; genus Ensifer; species Ensifer sp. ZNC0028. The sequence continues at coordinate 42,362 of NZ_JTLA01000090.1, read as the reverse complement.
CAAATGGGCGCGCGGCTACGATTTCCCGGCCGTACGCTCCGGCGACGTCGTCAAGGAAACCTTCACGCCAAAGACGCCGTCGGGCATGCTCGGGATTGTCTTCAATACCCGCCGGCCGATGTTCGACAACCTGAAGCTCCGTCAGGGTCTGGCGCTGGTGTTCGACTTCGAGTGGGTCAACAAGAACCTCTTCGACAGCGCCTACACGCGCACCCAGAGCTACTGGCAGAACTCGACGCTGAGCTTTCTCGGCGCACCGGCCGACGACCGAGAACTCGGCCTGATCGGCGACGCCCGCGATCGAATCAACCCGGCGATCCTCGACGGCACCTACCGTCTGCCGGTGACCGACGCGTCCGGCCGCGATCGTAACGTGCTGCGTGTCGCCGTCTCATTGATGCGCGAGGCAGGCTATCAGATCAAGGACGGCAAGATGGTCGATCCGCAGGGCAAGCCGCTTGCCTTCGAGATCATGAGTCAGAATGCCGGCCAGGAAAAAATTGCGCTCGCCTACCAGCGGTTTCTCGCCCCTCTCGGCATCCAGGCGACCGTGCGCACTGTCGACGATTCGCAGTACCAGCAGCGCAGCCAGTCCTTCGACTACGACGTGATCATCAAATCCTTCCCCTCAACGCTGTCACCCGGCATCGAGCAGGCCGGGCGCTGGACCTCGCAGGCCCGCGACCGGCAAGGCAGCGACAACTTCGCCGGCGTCGCCGACAAGGACGTCGATCGGATGGTCAACAACATCCTGCAGGCCCGCACGAGCGAAGATTTCACCGCGGCCGTGCGCGCGCATGACCGGTTGCTCGTCAACAACTCCTACCTGGTGCCGCTCTACCACCTCGACGCCCAGTGGGTGGCGCGGCGCAAGCATATCGGCCGGCCGGACGTGATGCCGCTCTACGGCTACCAGCTTCCGACCTGGTGGGATCAAGACGCGCAATAGAGGGTCGGTTCCCTTTTGGTAACGCATTGAAAGCCGGGTCAAACCGGCTTATCTCGCCGTCATACCGGAAAAAGGAAAGGCACCCACACCATGCAAACCGTCAGCATCGATATCGTCTCGGACGTCGTTTGTCCCTGGTGTTATCTCGGCAAGGCCCGGCTCGACCAGGCGATTGCCAACGTTCCGGACGTGCTTGTCACGGTCAACTGGCGCCCCTACCAGCTCAATCCCGACCTGCCGCCCGAGGGGATCGATCACAAGCGGCATCTTGCCGAGAAGCTCGGCGGCCAGGCGGCCGTCGACCGCGCTCACGACACGCTGCGCGAACTCGGCAATGCCGACGGCATCGCGTTCGATTTCGATGCGGTGAAGATCAGCCCGAACACGCTTGACGCTCATCGGCTAGTCCGCTGGGCCGCAACCAACGGCGAGAAAGCGCAGTCGGCGGTCGTCGGCCTGCTGTTCAAGGCCAATTTCGAAGAAGGCCGCAATATCGGCGACCACGCCGTGCTTCTCGATATCGCCGAGCAGGCCGGCCTCGACCGCCCCGTCATTGCAGCACTGCTTGGTTCCGATGCCGACAAGGACGCGGTCAAGGAGGAAGTCGGCATGGCCCGCGAAATGGGCGTGACCGGTGTTCCGTGCTTCATCCTCGAAGGACAATATGCGGTGATGGGCGCGCAATCGGTCGACGTCTTGACCAATGCGGTGCGTGAAATCGCCGAGATGAAGGCGAGCGGCGAGCCAAACTGATCGCGCGACGATCCGAAACAGATCTGCTTCGACAGACCTTGACCGTACTGCCGCACCACGCGGCAGTACGGTTTTTTGTTACTTCGCCAGGCCGGCGAGCTGGGTCATCACCATTGCTGCACCCGACAGGCGCTTTTCCGGTGTCGCCAGTTCGCGCTGGAAGAAGATGCTCTGGTCGGGCCGGATCTTCGAAAGCGTGCCCTGCTTGGCGATGTAGCCGACGAGTGCCGCCGGGTTCGGGAATTCCTTGTTGCGGAACTGCACGACGACGCCCTTCGGCCCGGCATCGAGCTTTTCGACATTTGCCGTGCGGCAGAGCGACTTGATGTAGACGATCTTCAAGAGGTGCTGGACCTCGATCGGCAGCGGGCCGAAGCGATCAATCATCTCGGCGCCGAAGCCGTCGATCTCCTTGAGGTCCGTCAGTTCGCCGAGCCGGCGATAGAGACCGAGCCTCAGATGCAGGTCCGGCACGTAGTGTTCCGGGATCATGACCGGCGTTCCGACCGAAATCTGCGGCGACCAGCCGGTGTCGTGGATCTCTTCCTCACCCTTGAGTTCGGCGACCGCTTCCTCGAGCATCTGCTGGTAAAGTTCGAAGCCGACTTCCTTGATATGGCCCGACTGTTCTTCGCCCAGCAGGTTTCCGGCGCCGCGGATATCGAGGTCGTGGCTCGCCAGTTGGAAGCCGGCGCCAAGCGTATCCAGCGATTGCAACACCTTCAGCCGGCGCTCTGCCATGCCCGTCAGCGTCTTGTTGACCGGCAGCGTGAACAGCGCGAAGGCGCGCACCTTCGAGCGACCGACGCGGCCGCGAAGCTGGTAGAGCTGGGCAAGACCGAACATGTCGGCGCGGTGTACGATCAGCGTGTTGGCCGTCGGCACGTCGAGACCGGATTCGACGATCGTGGTCGACAGAAGCACATCGTAACGCCCGTCATAGAAGGCGTTCATGATGTCTTCGAGCTCGGTCGCCGGCATCTGGCCGTGGGCAACCGCCACCTTAAGTTCCGGAACGTCGGACTTCAGGAAATCATGGATCTCCGAGAGATCACTCAGCCGCGGGCAGACATAGAAGCTCTGGCCACCGCGATAATGCTCGCGCATCAGCGTTTCGCGGATCACCAGCGCGTCGAAGGGCGAGATGAAGGTACGCACCGCCATGCGGTCGACCGGCGGCGTCGTGATCAAAGACAGTTCGCGGACACCCGTCAGCGCCAGTTGCAGCGTGCGCGGGATCGGCGTTGCCGAAAGCGTCAAGACGTGGACGTCCGACTTCAGTTCCTTCAGCCGCTCCTTGTGCTTGACGCCGAAGTGCTGCTCTTCGTCGATGATCAAGAGGCCGAGATTGGCAAAGTTGACCGACGTGCCGAGCAGGGCGTGGGTGCCGACGACGACATCGGTCTTGCCATCGGCCACTTCCTTCTTCGTCAGCGCCAGTTCCTTGGAGCCGACGAGACGGGATGCCTGTTGGATGCGGATCGGCAGGCCGCGGAAGCGTTCGGAAAAGGTCTTGAAATGCTGACGGGCAAGCAGCGTCGTCGGCACGACGACCGCGACCTGCACGCCGTTCATGGCGGCAATGAAGGCGGCACGAAGCGCCACTTCGGTCTTGCCGAAGCCGACGTCGCCGCAGACCAGGCGGTCCATCGGACGGCCGCTGCCGAGGTCTTCGCGCACTGCCTCGATCGAGTTCAACTGGTCTTCGGTCTCTTCATAGGGGAAGCGGGCGGCAAACTCGTCATAGACGCCGTCCTGCGCGGCCAGTACCGGCGCGCGGCGCGTATGGCGTTCGGCAGCGATGCGGATGAGGCCGCCAGCCATATCGAGCAGCCGCTTCTTGAGCTTGGCCTTGCGCGCCTGCCAGGCAACGCCGCCGAGCTTGTCGAGGATCGCATCGGTACCCTCCGAGCCGTAGCGCGACAGAAGCTCGATGTTTTCGACCGGCAGGAACAGTTTTGCATCGTCGGCATAGACGAGCTCGAGGCAATCATGCGGCGCGCCGACTGCCTCGATGGTGCGCAGGCCGACGAAACGGCCGATGCCGTGTTCGGCGTGCACCACATAGCTGCCCTCGTCGAGGCCGGCGACCTCGGCGATGAAGTCGGCACCGCGCTTGCGCCGCTTCGAGCGGCGGACCATGCGGTCGCCGAGAATGTCCTGTTCGCCGATGATGACGAGATCACCTGTCTCGAATCCGGCCTCGATACTGAGCACGGCCGCGGCCGCTTCACCCGGCTTCAGCGACTTGACCTCGGCCAGCGCCTTGATCGGCTTGACGTTGCCGAGACCGTGTTCGGCAAGCACCTGGAGCAGGCGGTCGAGCGAGCCTTCGCTCCAGCCTGAGATCACCACCTTGGCGCCCTTCGAGCGCCGCTCGGCGATGTATTTGACCGCCTGATCGAAGACGTTGACGCGTTCGCTTTCGGCTTCGCCCTCGCCCGCCGACTTCGCCCAGCGCATGCCTTGGCGCGCATCGACCGAGACCACCTGGCGGGCCTCGCCCTCGTGCTCGTTGAAAGGCGACAGACGAATGGCATCGCGTGAGCTCAGGCCGGCGTTGAAGCCCTGCGCGCTCAGATAAAGCAGTTCCGGCGGAACGGGCTTGTAGGGCGTGCCCTGGGTGGCCTGCGACTTGCCCGGAGACGCCGAGGCCAGACGGGCGTCGTAATAGTCGAGAATGAGCTTCGAGCGCTCGGCCGCGGCCTCGCGCGCCAGATGATCGGTGACGATACGGAAGCCGTCGAGATAGTCGAAGACCGTCTCCAGCCCGTCATAGAACAGCGGCAGCCAATGCTCCATGCCGGCATAACGCCGGCCTTCGGAGACAGCCTGGTAAAGCGCGTCGTCGCGGGTCGTCGCGCCGAACAGCGATAAGTAGTGCTTGCGGAAGTGGCTGATCGTCTCGGGCGTCAGCGACACCTCGCTCATCGGATTGAGATCGAGGGAGCGGACCTGACCGGTGGTACGCTGGCTTGCCGGATCGAAGGAGCGGATGGTTTCGAGCGTATCGCCGAAGAAATCGAGGCGCAGCGGCTCGCCGCTTCCGGGCACGAAGACGTCGAGGATGCCGCCGCGCACCGCGTATTCTCCAACCTCGCGCACGGTCGCAACGCGCTCGAAGCCGTTGCGCTCCAGCCGCAGCGCGATGTCGTCCATGCGCACCTGATTGCCCGGACGAGCCGAGAACGCCAGGCTCTGGATCACGTCCTGCGGCGAGATCTTCTGGAGGGCCGCGTTGACCGTCACCAGCACGATCGCCGCATGCGGCTTCTTCTTGTGCGCAATCAAGGCGCTCAGCGCCGCCAGCCGCCGTGCCGAGGTGTCGGCGCTCGGCGAGACACGGTCATAGGGAAGGCAGTCCCAACCGGGAAGCGTCAGCACCGGAATGTCGGGCGCGACGAATGAGAGGACCTGTTCCAGATCGGCGATCCGCTGGCCGTCCGAAAGAATGTAGGCGACCGGCTGGCCGGCACGGGCCAACTCGGCAAGGATCAGCGCCTCGGCACCGGAAGGGACCGGCCCGATCGTGATCTCTCGCTGTGCTTCGACAATCTTCTTCGGATCAAGGCCAGCCAGCATCATCGGTCTATTTCATCTCTTCGGGAAGCTTGTCGAAATCCGGACGATAGGCAGCGATGCGCTGAAACATCTGCGTCTGATAGCGAGCCGGCACCGGCTGTTCGCCGATGATCCACTTGACGAGATCGTTGTCTTCCTCGCCCATGATCGTCTCGAGTTCATCGAGTTGTGCTTCAGAAAGCGTCGAGAGCTCGGCTTCGGCAAACTGCCCGAGGATCAGATCCATCTCGCGAATGCCGCGATGCCAGGCGCGAAACAGGATCCGCCGTCGACGCGGATCGAGATCGGCGCTGGTGCGAGAGATTCCGGTCATGGGAAATTCCTTCCTGCCGCCCGCGATGACGCCCGCACACTCGGACGAACGCGCAAGGCTTTGGGGTACGGTTTGTCGTCAACGGCTCTATAAACTCTGAATAGCCGATTGTCAGCCTTGCCAAAGCCCGAATTATCGTCGCAATTTCATCGCCATGCGCCCCACCCTGCTCGATCCGCTCTTCTCTCCGCTCGACACGCTTCCAGGCATCGGCCCGAAGATCGGCGAACTCTATGCCCGTTTGCTCGGTCGCGAGACGATCGAGGACTGCCGGGTGGTCGACCTCGTTTTTCACGCGCCGCATTCGCTGATCGACCGGCGCCAGCAGCCGGGCATCGCCCACGCGCCGCAAGGAGTGATCGTCACCATCACCGGTCGGGTCGATCGCCACCAGCCGCCGCCGCGCGGCAAGCCCAACCTGCCCTATCGCGTCTTCCTGCATGACGAGAGCGGGGAACTGGCGCTCACCTATTTCCGCGTCAAGGGCAACTGGTTGGAAAAATCGCTGCCGGTCGACGAGACGGTCATCGTCAGCGGCAAGGTCGATTGGTTCAACGGCCGCCCGTCCATGGTTCACCCGGATTATGCGGTTCGGGCCAGCGAGGCGGAAAACCTGCCGCTGGTCGAGCCGGTCTACGGGCTGACGGCAGGACTTTCACCAAGGATATTGCGTAAGTCGATCGAGGCAGCCGTCGCCCGCGTCCCGGAAATGCCGGAATGGATGGACGATGCGCTGCTGACGAAGCAGGGTTTCGGCACCGCGGCCGAGAGTTTTCGCGCGCTGCACGATCCGCGCGACGCGACCGACCTCGATCCGCAGGCCCCCGCCCGCCGCCGCCTTGCCTATGACGAGTTTCTCGCCGGGCAATTGTCCCTGGCTCTCGTTCGCCAGCGCCTGCGCAAAGTCGCGGGAGTACCGGTTCACGCGACCGGCGCGCTTTCTCGTCCGGTCATCGACGCCCTTCCTTTTTCCTTGACGAACAGCCAGTCGACGGCAATCGCCGACATCCTGAAGGACATGGCCGGGACTGACCGCATGCTCCGGCTGCTGCAAGGCGATGTCGGCTCCGGCAAGACGATGGTGGCGCTGATGGCCATGCTGGCAGCCGTCGAATCCGGCGGACAGGCAGTGCTGATGGCGCCGACCGAAATCCTCGCACGCCAGCACCATGCGACGCTTGCCAGAATGGCCGCCCCTGCCGGCATCGCCATCGACGTTCTAACCGGCCGCACGAAAGGCAAGGAACGCGACGCCATTGTCGAACGGATCGCCTCCGGCGAGACCCGGATGGTGATCGGCACGCATGCGCTTTTCCAGGATACGGTGAGCTACAAGGAGCTGACGCTTGCCGTCGTCGACGAACAGCATCGCTTCGGCGTTCACCAGCGCCTGCGCCTGACCGCCAAGGGCATCTCGCCGCATATGCTGGTCATGACCGCAACACCGATCCCGCGCACCCTCGTGCTTGCCGCCTTCGGCGACATGGATGTGTCGAAGCTCACCGAAAAGCCCGCCGGACGAAAGCCGATCCAGACCGTGACGATCCCGACTGAACGTGTGGGCGACATCGTCGATCGGCTCGACGCCGCATTACGCGAGGGCAAGAAGGCCTACTGGATCTGCCCGCTCGTGGAAGAGTCCGAAGCCGTCGATGTCATGTCGGCCGAAGAACGATACGAGAGCCTTGCCAAACGCTTCGGCAACAATGTCGGCCTGGTGCACGGCCGCATGAACGGCGCGGAAAAAGACGCCGTCATGCTCGCCTTCAAGAACGGCGAGATCCGCCTGCTGGTTGCGACCACCGTCGTCGAAGTCGGCGTGGACGTGCCGGACGCGACGATCATGGTGATCGAGCATGCCGAACGCTTCGGCCTTGCCCAGCTTCACCAGCTGCGCGGCCGCGTCGGCCGTGGCGACGAGGCATCCACCTGCATCCTGCTCTACAAGGGTCCGCTCGGCGAAACCGGCCGTGCCCGGCTCTCGATCCTGCGCGACAGCGAGGACGGCTTCCTCATCGCCGAGGAGGACCTGAAGCTGCGCGGCGAAGGCGAGTTGCTCGGCACGCGCCAATCAGGCACGCCCGGCTTCCGCATCGCCAGCCTCGAAGCGCACGGCGATCTGCTCGAAATCGCGCGCAAGGACGCCGCCTACGTGATCGAGCGGGATCCTGACCTCACCTCGGAGCGCGGCGAAGCGCTCCGCACGCTGCTCTATCTCTACCGCCGTGACGAGGCCATCCGTTTCCTGCGCGCCGGCTAAAGCATCCTTTGTGCGTTCGTCGGAACGCACGGCGCTCTAGGCGTCAGGCAGTCTCTTGCTGGGTGATTTTCAAGGGGGCGTTGGCGAGCGGCTTCTGGTCGGGGGTCACGAGGCCACCCGAGATCAGGAGCTTGGCCGCGTCCTCCGCGCTCATGTCGAGCGGGATGATCTTGTCGCGCGGGATGAAGAGCAGGAAACCCGCCGTCGGGATCGGGGTCGGCGGCAGGAAGACGGCCACCATGTCCATGCCGCGTTCCTTGAATTTCGAGGCGATCTCGCCCTTCACATCCGTTGCGATGAACACCAGCGACCAGATGCCCGGGCTCGGATACTCGATCAGCCCGGCCTTCTTGAAAGAGGACGACTGCTCCTGCAGCACCGTCTGGAAGATCTGCTTGGTGGACTTGTAGATCGTGCGGACCAGCGGGGTGCGATTGACGAGCGACTCGGCGAGATTGACGATCGACCGACCGACGAGGTTTGCGGTCATGAAGCCGACGAAGGTGATCACGAAAATGGCGACGAGCAGGCCGAAGCCGGGAATGGCAACCGGCGAATAGGTATCCGGATTGTAGAAGTTCGGCAGATAGGGCTTAACCCAGCCGTCGGCCCAATCGATGAAGGTGCGCACGAGCCAGACGGTGATCGCCACCGGCGCACAGATGATCAAGCCGGTCAGAAAGTAATTGCGCAGCCGCGTCGCGATATAGCCGCGTTTGGAATGTTCCGTCATGCTTCTTCCGTCTCAACCTCACTCGACGCCGAAGGCCGGATGATAGGCGACCGTGCCGGCCGCCATCGCGCCGGAAAGAGCCAGCGCCATGAAATATTGCGGCGCACAACCGGGGAATACAAGAGCCGATTCGTTGCGGAAGCCGAACTTTTGATAGAGGGCCGGATCCCCGACGACGACGCAGCCCGAGGCGCCTTCCGCCCGCAGCCATTCGAGGCCCTCGAGGATAAGTTGCCTGCCGATGCCCTGGGCCTGAACGTCCGGCTTGACCGAGACCGGACCGAGCCCGAACCAGCCGCTTTCCGCCGGGTCGAGCGTTACCGGCGAAAAGGCGATGTGCCCGACGATTTCCTCGTTCATCTCGGCGACAAGCGAGACGGTCAGCGCGCCGGCCTCGCGCAGCCGCTCGATGATGAGGGGCTCGCTCTGGTCGCTGTGCGGATGCCCCTCAAAGGCGGCCGCGGTGACGTCGCGGATCGCCTTCTCATCTCCCGGGCGCTCATGCCGGACATAGATCATTCGACGGTCACCGATTTGGCGAGGTTGCGGGGCTGGTCGACGTCGGTGCCCATGAACACCGCGGTGTGATAGGCAAGCAGCTGGATCGGCAGCGAGAAGATCATCGGCGCGATGACCTCGTCGACATCAGGCAGCACGATCGTTGCCATGGTCTCGAGCTTGGAAGCGGCAGCACCCTTCTCGTCGGTGATGAGAATGATCCGGCCGCCGCGGGCCGCCACTTCCTGCATGTTGGAAACGGTCTTTTCGTAGAAGCGGTCGTGCGGGGCGATGACGATGACCGGCATATTCTCGTCGATCAGCGCGATCGGTCCATGCTTCAGTTCGCCGGCGGCATAACCTTCCGCGTGGATATAGGAGATCTCCTTGAGCTTGAGCGCCCCTTCCATCGCCAGCGGGAAGCTGGTGCCGCGGCCGAGGTAGAGGACGTCGCGGCACTTCGACAGCTCGCGCGACAGAAGCTCGATCTTCGGCTGAACGGCGTTCAGCACCTGGCCCATGATGCGCGGCATTTCGGCGAGAAAACGAACCAGGACCTGCTCTTCCTCGGCACTCACCGTGCCGCGGGCGCGACCGGCGCCGATCGCGAGCGAAGCCAGCACGGCGAGCTGGCAGGTGAAGGCCTTGGTCGAGGCGACGCCGATTTCCGGGCCGGCAAGGATCGGGAAGACCGCGTCGGATTCACGGGCGATCGTTGATTCGCGGGTGTTGACCACGGCGCCAATCTTCAGGCCGAGTTCCTTACAATAGCGCAGCGACGCCAGTGTATCGGCGGTTTCGCCGGATTGCGAGATGAACAGCGCGGCCGCCTGCGAAGACAACGGTATCTCGCGGTAGCGGAACTCGGACGCAACGTCGATTTCCACCGGCAAGCGGGCATAACGCTCGAACCAGTACTTGCCGACGAGACCGGCGAGATAGGCAGTGCCGCAGGCGGAAATCGCAAGGCTCGGAACCTTGGCGAAATCGATCGTGCCCGGCAGCGCCTTGATGCGGTTGCCGGCAAAGTCGATGTAGTGGCTGAGCGCGTGCGCGATCACCTCCGGCTGCTCATAGATCTCCTTCTCCATGAAGTGCCGGTGGTTGCCCTTGTCGATCATGTAGGCGGCCGCTGTCGAGAGCTGCTTCGGCCGGTCGACGACGTTGCCGTCGAGATCGAAGATATGCACGCCATTCGCGCCGATCACCGCCCAGTCGCCGTCGATCAGATAGGTGATCTCGTTGGTAAAGGGCGCAAGCGCGATCGCGTCGGAGCCGAGGAACATCTCGCCGCGGCCGTGACCGATCGCAAGCGGCGGGCCGTTGCGCGCCGCCATGATCGTCGAAGGATCGTCCTGGAAAAGCACCGCCAGCGCATAGGCGCCGGTGACGCGCTTCAGCATCGCGTGCATGGCCTCGCGCCGGCCAAGCCCGTCGCGCCGGAACTTGGAGAGCAGATGCGCGACGACCTCGGTGTCGGTATCCGTCTCGAACTTGGCACCGCCGGCGATCAGCTCGTCCTTCAGCGCGGCAAAGTTTTCGATAATGCCGTTGTGCACGACGGCGACGCCGTCGGTGAAGTGCGGATGCGCGTTGCGTTCGGTCGGCGCGCCATGGGTTGCCCAGCGGGTGTGGGCAATGCCGATCGTGCCGGCAAGCGGCTCTTCGCGCAGCCTGATCTCCAGATTGACGAGCTTGCCTTCGGCGCGCCGGCGCTCCAGCTTGCCGCCAATGACGGTGGCGACACCGGCGGAATCATAGCCGCGGTACTCCAAGCGCTTCAGCGCATCGACCAGTCGTTCCGATACCGGCTGGTTGCCAACGATGCCTACAATACCGCACATAGTCGTCTCCGAATTCGTCCCCGCGCCGTGATCGGCGCCCCTGTTCAACGAGGGCGAAAAATGCCGCCCGGCGCGCTGCCTTGGTAAAGCATTTGCGGATCGAGGCAATCCGCCCCGATTTCACTTTCGATTTCAATGTTTAACGCCGCCGCATGTTCCCGCGAATCCAACCCGATCCAAGGGGCGTGCGACAATCCGAAGTGCTCGGCGCCCGCACGCGTCAGCGCACGGGCATCATAGGCCTAGCCGCCAGCCTTCGCCGCCTTCTTGGCCGCCTTCACCGCCTGGTAGCGCTCACGCAGCAGCCGTGCCCGGCCGGGCTTGATTTCCTGGCGCGCGCGGCCGAAGGCGACGGCGTCGGCCGGCACGTCTTCGGTGATCACACTGCCGGAAGCAACCAGCGCGCCGTCACCGATCGTCACCGGCGCAACCAGCGACGAATTCGAGCCAATGAAGGCATTTTCGCCGATCCGCGTCTCGTGCTTGTTCACGCCGTCGTAGTTGCAGGTGATCGTGCCAGCGCCAATGTTGGTGCCCGCGCCGACGAAGGCATCGCCGATATAGGTCAGGTGATTGACCTTGGCGCCGGCGCCGATCTCCGCCTTCTTGACCTCGCAGAAATTGCCGACCTTGGATTTTTCGCCGAGATCTGCCCCCGGGCGCAGGCGTGCATAAGGGCCGACCGTCGCACCGGCGCGCACCGTCGCACCCTCGACATGCGAAAAGGCGTGAATGATCGCGCCGCTTTCGACGCGCACGCCCGGACCGAAGACGACATTCGGCTCGACCAGGACATCCTGCTCCAGCACGGTATCCCAGGCGAGAAACACGGTTTCCGGCGCGATCATAGAGACGCCCGACAGCATCAGCTCGTGACGACGACGCTGCTGCCACAGACGCTCGATGAAGGCGAGTTCGGCGCGGGTGTTGCAGCCGGTCAGCTCCTCTTCGGGGGCCTCGACGGCAATCGCCTGCCCGCCGATCTCGCGAACGATCTCCACGAGGTCGGTCAGGTAGTACTCGCCCTTGACGTTGGCGTTGCCGATACGGCCGAGAAGGTCGAGCGCCTTGCGACCGTCGATCGCCATCAGGCCGCCGTTGCAATAGGTGATGCGGCGCTCTTCTTCCGTTGCGTCCTTGTGCTCGCGAATGGCGAGCAGTGCGCCGTCCTTGACGATCAGGCGGCCGTAGCCCGACGGATCTGCCGCCTCGAAGCCGATCACCACGACCTCGTTGCCGGCTGCAAGTCCCTCGCGGGCGGCCCTAAGCGGCTCCGGCTTGATCAGCGGTGTATCGCCGAAGACGACGAGAATGTCGTCGTAACCCTTTGCGATGGCGTCGCGGGCCGCAAGCACCGCGTGACCGGTGCCGAGCCGTTCCTTCTGCAGATAGGAGGAAACCGACACGCCGCCGATGTCGGCGGCGGCCGAGACCGCGTCGGCGTCGCGGCCGACGACGAGAGCGATATCGGAGATGGAAGCACTTGCGAGCGCCTCGACGACGTGGGCGATCATCGGCCGGCCGGCCACCGGATGCAGCACCTTCGACATGGACGATTTCATCCGCGTGCTTTCACCCGCAGCCAAAACGATGGCCAGGCACGTCCGTTCCATATATCTCTCCTTGGTCTCTTCCAGGCTAACGCCCTCTGCACAATTCCTAGATCGGAATCGGCTCAAGTACAAAATCGCCGTTCGATTCGGCGCGGTGCTAGCAGCAACATATTGCGAGAAGCATAATTCTCACAATCACGTCGCATTAACCGGCTTAAAACCGGATGATGGCATAAGAAGGCGCGGAGCCTGTGTCAGCAAAACCGTGCGGGTGCATCGCTCCTTCGGGGGATCAAGCCGCAATGCACAGCCGCACTGACATCGACACACCGGCAAAGCCTACCGGCGCGGTTGTCCTTCTCGCCCGATCTCCGCTTCTGCTGCTGGCCCTTGTGCTTGGCGTACTCGCGGTTCTGTTGAGCTTCACGATCCCGCAGCCGATCGGCCCGATGTTCTGGGACCACTATCTCTATCTCGATGCTGCCAACCGCATCCGCGACGGCCAGATCCCGTCGGTCGATTTCTTCACCCCAGTCGGCGCCCTCGGCTACTATCTCTTCACCGGCCTGCAGGGCATCTTTCCGCACGGCCAGCCGCTGCTCCTGGCAAGCTGGTGTCTGCTTCTCGCCACGGGACCGCTGATCGCGCTGGTGGTCGTCGATGTCCAGAAGCGTTCGACGGCACTTGCCTATGCGATCCTGCTGCCGTTCCTGGTGTTTTCGGTGCTGCCGTTCAACACCGGCGACTTCTACCCCTACCCCGGCTCCGACGGCTTCGGCATCTACAACCGTCAGGTCTGCCAGCTTCTCTATGTGCTCGCTGCCGCACTCGTCCATGTGCGCGATCGCCGGCTGCTCGTCGCAACGGTCGCCGGCGCCATGGCGGCACTCTTCTTCGTCAAGATCACCGGCGCGGTTGCCGGCACGCTCATGTGCCTCATGGCCTTTGCTGCGGGACGCCTGCCGTTCCGCTCGGCTATTGCAGCCGGGCTTGCTGTCATTGCTGTCCTCGCCATCGTCGAAGTCGCCTTCGGCGGCGTCTCCGCCTATCTTGCCGATATCCTGGCGCTGCTTTCCGTCAATGACGGCAGCTTGCTGCCGCGCCTGCTGCAGGCCGCCTCCCTCAATGCCGGCCTTTTGATCCCGGCCGGACTGCTTTGCCTAGTGCTTTTCGGAAGCCACCTTTCGTTCTTCACCCAGTCGCTGCGCCAACTTGGAAAAAGCCCGTCAATGGCGGCGATCGGCAGGACGTTCAACCAGCCGGTTTTCTGGCTGACGGCCTTCGTTGTTGCCGGCATCATCTTTGAGAGCCAGAACACCGGCAGTCAGGCGTTCATTTTCCTGTTGCCGCTGCTCCTCAAGCTCGCGATCGACGAGGTCGCGACCGCCAAAACAAGGCCCGCCGCAATCGCCGTCGCCATTCTCGCCTTGGCGGCAGCCTTGCCGCCGGTCACGGCCGTCGCGCAAAAGAGCGCTCGCGCCTGGATCGGGGCCGTCAACAACGTGCCGCTGGAAAGCCGCAACCTCAAAACCTTGGGCGCCGTCAATGTGCGGCCCATCCTGGCACTGCGCGCCGAGCGCCTGCGCACCATCTACGCGACCGAGCGCTCCGCTTTCGACGCCTTCGCCAAGGCCGGCGAGTTGCCGTCGTTCCTGCTCTACAGCGACTTCGATTTTCAGGCGGGATGGCTGATGAATGTCGACGACGCGATCGACGCGCTGAGGGCCTACGAGGTTTCGAACGGCCTGCGCTTCGAAACGATCTTCAACATCGACTTCACCAATCCCTTTCCGTGGCTGATGGACCGCAGCGCGCCCCGGCATGTCGCGATCGGCGCAGATCCCTTCCGCGCCATTCCGCCGCCGGATGAAGATGTTCGCGCCGCCATCGCTGCTGCCGACATAGCGCTGGTACCGACCTGCCCGGTGACCAACGTCAACCAGACGCTGCTGTCGCTCTACCTGCCGAGCCTCCAGACGGGACACAGCCGGATCACGCTGACCCGCTGCTACGACGCCTTTGTCCGCAACGGCCTGAAGCCTACGGCCAACGCCGGCGGCTGACGGACGCCGATAACTAAGCGCCCGGCCGCAAGCGACTCTCGCTCAGCAGTCCGTTTTCCTCAAGGATGGGATAGGCGACGGAAGCGATATGCGCGTTGACGCGCTTCAGATCCCTGAGCATGTCGAGATGCAGGGAGCTCGTCTGCAGGCTCTGGACCAGCCCGTCGCGCAGCCGCTCGATATGGCGCTCGGCGGATCGTTTTTCCATGTGGCGCACGTTGACCTTCACCTCGATGAGCTGCTTGGCGAGATCGGCGTTGCGGGTGACGAATATGGTCTGCGCGACACGCAGATTGTCGATGGTCAGATTGAAGAGGCTCTTCAGCTCCTGATAGCCCTCCTCCGAGAACTTCAGGCCGTTGCTGACCTTCTTCGCGATCTGCTCGCACAGCCCCTTCTCGATGATGTCGCCCATGTGTTCGAGATTGATGGCGTAGTCGATGATGACGATCGAGCGGCGGCCGTCGTCGGCGCTGAGGCCATCGCGGCCCAATCGCGACAGGAAGATCTTCACCTCCTGCTGCAGCTGATCGACCTGTTTTTCGAACTTGCCGATATCGCGGATGTCCGAAAGATCGTTGTTGTTGAAGGCGTTCGCGGCGCGCATCAGCATCGCCTCGACCAGATCGCCGACACGCAAGACCTCGCGAGTGGCACCCGAAAGCGCCATGACAGGCGTATTCAGCGTGCCCTCGTCGAGATAGCGCGGGCCGGTCTCCTCAGCCTCTCCGTCCGGAATGAACCGCGCCATCAGCTGCGACAGCAATCCGGCGAAGGGCCAGGCAAGAATGGCGACCGCAAGGTTGAAGGCCAAATGAATGTCGACCGGCAGGTTCTGGCGCGGCAGCGGCAGGCTCTGCAGAAACTCCACGCTCATGCCTGTCAGCGGCAGCGCGATCAGGCAGCCAATGGCGCGAACGACGAGGTTGGCGATGGTGACGCGGCGCGCCGACGGCGCGGAACCGAGCGTCGCCATGACAGGCGGAACGGCGCCACCAAGGTTGGCGCCAAGCACGAGCGCCACGGTCAGCCCGACGCTGAGGATGCCTGTCGTCGAGAGCGACAGCACCAGCATCACCACAGCGAGGCTGGACGACGACGCAAAGGCAAGTCCCGCGGAAATGAGCAGCGCCACCGGCCAGGCGCTGTCGAGCATCGAAAGGAAGGCCCCAAGGGCCGGACTGTCGCGCATCGGCTCCGTCGCCGCGCCCAAGAGATGCAGCGACAGAAGCATGAGGCCGATGCCGACGAAGGCAGCACCCAGACCCTGGCGGGCGTTCGACCGGCTGGCGCGGTGCAAGACCACGCCGATGAGAATGACGAGCGGCGACAGCCACTCGATGCCGGTCGCCACGATCCAGGCGGTCATGGCGGTGCCAAGATTGGCGCCGAGCAAGACGATCTGCGCCATGCGCGAACGGATAAGCCCCTTCTCCACGAAGGATGCCGTCATCAGTGCCGTCGCCGTGGAACTTTGCAGCGCAAGCGTTGCGACAAGTCCGGTCACGAAGGAACGGAGAGAGCCGTCGGTTCCCTGAGCGAGGCCGGCGCGCAACCGCGCCCCGAAGGCACGGGTCACCCCGTCCTTGACCAGGGACAGGCCGAAGAGAAGCAGCGCCACTGCCCCAAACAGGTTTACCATCACGATTGTCGACTGCATGGAATCTTCCCGCGGAAGCTCGAAAGAATCGCTCCGCCCCTGCAACAGAACCACAGAACAGCGGCATGTTCGAGCCAATGTGACAGATATTTTTCGGTTGCCGGCTAATGAATCCGACATCAACTTCAACGTTCGCGCCGGCCCGTACGGCGCACGCGTTTCGCAGGATCTTCGCTTCCCATGATCGTGTCGCGGCAGGCGCCGGAAAAACAGGTGCACCACCGGGATCAACGATCCCGTGAGCGCGCGCAATTTGCGGCAAACAACCCTTCATTTCATGTTTCGTTTGTTTTAAGGAACGATTTCGTTTGGCCGATGGCCACCGCATTGCAACGAGGTTTCTGCCCCCATGCTCGAATTTCTGAGAAGCGCCGCCCAGACCTGGGTCGTCAAAGGCCTGCTAATCGTTCTCGTTCTGTCGTTCATGGTGTGGGGCGGCTCGTCGCTGACGATGACCAACCAGTCGGACGCGGTGGTCGTCGTCGGTGACGTCAAGGTCAAGCCGCCGGAATTCCGGCTCGCCTACGAGACCATGCTGGCACAGGCATCCCGCCAGCTCGGCACGCGGCTGACGCCGCAGCAGGCGCGCGCTTTCGGTATCGAGCAGCGGGTCTACTCGCAGATCGTCGCCGGCGCGGCTCTCGACCAGCTCGCCAACGACATGAATCTCGGCCTGTCGCAGGATCGGCTCGCAAAACTGATCGCCGACGATCCGGCATTCCACAGCGTCAACGGCCAGTTCGACCGAATGACGTTCACGAGCGTGCTGCGCAATGCGGGCCTGCGCGAACAGGATTACATCAACAGCCAGAGCCAGACCGCGATCCGCTCGCAGATCGTCGATGCGCTGTCGGATGGCTATGTCGCTCCGAAGGTTCTCACCGACGCAATCGGCGCCTACCGGCACGAGAAGCGCACGATCGATTACCTGCTGCTCTCGAATGCCAACATCGACCCGGTCAAGGTGCCCGGCGACGACGTGCTTTCTCCCTGGTACGACAGCCGCAAGGCGAACTACCGTGCGCCGGAATATCGCAAGATCACCTACGTGAAGCTCGAGCCGACCGACGTCGCCGACCCGACCGTTGTGACCGACGACGAGATCCGCGCCGAATACGAACGCCGCAAGGAAAGCTTCCGCAGCGCTGCCGCGCGGACCATCGAACAGCTCTCCTTCACCTCGCGTGAAGCCGCTGACGCTGCGTCGGCAAAGCTTGCCGCCGGCACCAGCTTCGACGATCTCGTGAAGGCCGAAGGCAAGTCCTCCGCCGACGTGCTTCTCGGCGAATTCACCAAGGATCGCGTTCCCGACGCCAAGATCGGCGAAGCCGCTTTCGCGCTGCAGGCCGACGGCGTGACCCCGGTTGTCGACGGTGCCTTCGGTCCCGTCATCCTGCGCGTAACGAACATTCGCCCGGAAACCGTCCGCAGCCTCGACGAAGTGAAGGAAGAATTGCGCAAGGACATCGCCCTGTCCACGGCGGGCGAAGAAGTCATGCGCCTGCATGACAAGATCGAAGACGAGCGCGCTTCCGGCGCGCCGATCAAGGAAGTCGCCGACCAGCTCAAGCTAAAGTTCGTAACCGTCGATGCGGTGGACGCGACCGGCAAGGACAAGAACGGCGATGACGTCGTCGGCCTGCCGGAACAGGCAGCTCTTCTCCAGGAAGTGTTCAAGGCCGACGTCGGCGCCGAAACCCTGCCGGTGAATGTCGGTCGCGAAGGTTACGTCTGGTTCGACCTCGATGAAGTTATCCCGGCGCGCGATCGCACGATGGACGAAGCCCGCGACGAAATCGGCGCCGACTGGATGGCCGAGCAGCAGCGTGCAGCCCTGGCCAAGAAGGCCGGTGAACTGAAGCAGCGCGTCGAACAGGGCGCAAAGCTCGCCGACGTCGCGACCGAACTCGGCCTCGTCGTCGAAACCAAGGCAGGCCTGACGCGCGCAACCGCGGACGTCGCTCTCAGCCCGGCTGCCGTCGCCGCCGCCTTCTCCGGCGCGAATGGCTTTGTCACCAATGCTCCCGGCATCGGCGGCGAAGGTCAGATCCTTCTGCAGGTCACCTCGGTCGACACAGCCGGCCCGGCAGACGTGCTGCAGGACGACAGCCGCCAGATCGAGGCCCTCGCCCGCGTTAGCGGCGAGGACATCCTGGACCAGATGGTCGCCACGCTGCAGGCCGCCTACGGCGTTTCGATCAACCAGACGCTCGCTGAAACCGCCATTGCGCAACGATAGGCCCAAGGAAACCATCGATGAGTGATCTGAAGCCATTCGTCGCCAAGGTCGCCGCCCGCGAGGCGTTGAACCGCGAAGACGCACGTGCCGCCTTCGAAATCATCATGTCGGGTGCCGCAACGCCGTCGCAGATCGGCGGTTTCCTGATGGCATTGCGGGTGCGCGGCGAAACCGTCGATGAAATCGTCGGCGCGGTGGGCGCGATGCGTGCCCGCATGCTGCCGGTCGATGCCCCGGCGGACGCAGTCGATATCGTTGGCACCGGCGGCGACGGCGCCGGCACCTACAACATCTCGACGCTTGCCTCGCTGATCGTCGCCGGCGCGGGCGTACCGGTCGCCAAGCACGGCAACCGCGCGCTGAGCTCGAAGTCGGGCACGGCCGACGCGCTCTCCTGCCTCGGCGTCAAGCTCGACATCGGCCCGGAAGCGATCTCGAAATGCATCCGAGAGGCCGGTGTCGGCTTCATGTTCGCCCAGCAGCACCATTCCGCCATGCGCCATGTCGGCCCGACGCGGGTGGAGCTTGGAACGCGCACGATCTTCAACCTGCTCGGTCCGCTCTCCAACCCCGCAGGCGTCAAGCGCCAGCTCGTCGGCGTCTACGCGCCGCAGTGGGTGCAGCCGCTCGCCGAAGTGCTGCGCGATCTCGGCTCGGACAATGTCTGGGTCGTTCACGGCGACGGCCTCGACGAGATCACCACGACAGGCACGACCGAGGTCGCCGAACTCAAGGACGGCAAGATTTCGACCTTCACGCTGACGCCGGCGGATTTTGGGCTTCAGACGGTGACGATCGATGCGCTCAAGGGCGGCGACGGTGCGCACAATGCAGTCGCGCTCCAGGCGGTGCTCGACGGTGCCGAGAACCCCTATCGGGACATTTCCCTTGCCAATGCGGCCGCATCGCTGATGATAGCCGGACGGGCAAAGGACCTCACCGAAGGCATGGCGCTCGCGCGCCAGTCGCTTTCAAGCGGCGGCGCGAAGACCGCGCTGCAGCGCCTGATCAGCGTTTCGAACGCGGCCTGAGGAAGGATCGGCACATGACGGATATCCTGCGCAAGATCGAAGCCTATAAGCGCGACGAGATCGCGGCCGCCAAGTCGCATGTCGCGCTCGGCGAGCTCAAGGCGCGCATCGCTGACCAGTCCGCCCCGCGCGGCTTCCATGCGGCGCTCGCCGCGCGCAAAGCCGCCGGCACGTTTGGGCTGATCGCCGAAATCAAGAAGGCAAGCCCGTCGAAGGGGTTGATCCGCCCGGATTTCGATCCGCCTGCGCTCGCCAAGGCCTATGAGGCCGGTGGCGCGGCCTGCCTGTCGGTGCTGACGGACGCCCCGAGTTTTCAGGGCGCGCCTGCCTTTCTCGAAGCGGCGCGCACGGCCTGCGCCCTGCCGGCGCTGCGCAAGGACTTCATGTTCGACACCTACCAGGTGTTCGAGGCGCGCGCCTGGGGCGCCGACTGCATCCTTCTGATCATGGCTTCGCTCAGCGACGACGACGCCCGCCGCCTTGAAGAAGCTTCCTTCGAACTCGGCATGGACGTGCTGATCGAAGTGCATGATGCCGAGGAGATGGAACGGGCGCTGAAGCTCGCCTCGCCGCTCGTTGGCATCAACAACCGCAACCTCAGGACCTTCGAGGTCGATCTCGCTGTTTCCGAGCAGCTTGCGGGCATGGTGCCAGCCGACCGTCTGCTCGTCGGCGAAAGCGGCATCTTTACGCATGCGGATTGCCAGCGGCTGGAAAAGAGCGGCATCACGACATTCCTCGTCGGCGAGAGCCTGATGCGCAAGAGTGACGTCGAATCAGCAACACGCGCACTTCTGACGGGCGCTGCGACCACGCTGGCGGCCGAGTGATGAGCAAGCCGACGCTCACGCATATCGGTGGCAGCGGCGAAGCGAACATGGTGGATGTCGGCGACAAGACCGAGACGGTGCGCATCGCCGTCGCCGAGGGCCATGTGCGGATGAAGGCGGAAACGCTGACGCTCATTCTCGAAGGCGACGCCAAGAAGGGCGACGTCATCGGCACGGCGCGGCTGGCGGGCATCATGGCCGCCAAGCAGACCGCCAACCTCATTCCGCTCTGCCATCCGCTGATGCTGACCAAGGTCACCGTCGACGTCACACCGGATCCGACTCTTCCTGGCCTTCGGGTCGAGGCGCTTGCCAAGCTGACGGGACGCACCGGCGTCGAAATGGAAGCGCTGACGGCTGTCAGCGTCGCCTGCCTCACCATCTACGACATGGCGAAAGCCGCGGATCGCGAGATGGAAATCGGCGGCATTCAGCTGGTCAGCAAGTCCGGCGGACGATCCGGCGACTACCGACGCGAAGGAAACTGAGGCCATGGCGTTGCTGTCCGTCGAAGACGCGCTCGAGCGAATCCTCCACGGCGCCACGCCACCGCAATTGACAGAACTCGTCAGCCTTCATGACGGGCTTGCCCGCGTGCTGTCTCAAGATATTCCGGCGCGCGTCACCCACCCGGCCTTCGACAATTCGGCGATGGACGGCTACGCCGTGCGCCACCGGGACATCGAGACCATCGGCTCCGAACTGACCGTTATCGGCCAATCGGCGGCAGGCCACGGCTTCAAGGGCGAGATGAAAGCGGGCGAAGCCGTGCGCATCTTCACCGGAGCGCCAGTGCCATCGGGCGCCGATACGGTGATCATCCAGGAAGATACCGAGCGGTTGCCGGGCAACCGAATCCGCACCACATTCGTGCCCGGCAAGGGGCGACACATCCGAACCGCAGGCCAGGACTTTATCGCCGGCGAAGCGGGACTTTCGGCGGGCGACGTGCTCGATGCCGGGCGCTTGACGCTCGCTGCCGGGATGAACCATGCGAGCCTGCCGGTCTTCAAACGCCCACGGATCGCGATCCTCGCCACGGGCGACGAGCTGGTGGCTCCGGGCAGCAAGCCGGGCGACGATCAGATCATCGCCTCCAACAGCTTCGGAGTCGCGGCGATTGCCCGCGATAACGGCGCTGAGGTCATCGATCTCGGCATCGTCCGCGACGATCGGGACGCGATCAGTGCGGAGATCGGCCGCGCGCAGGACGCCGATGTCGACGTGATCGTCACGCTCGGCGGCGCTTCGGTCGGCGACCATGACCTGGTGCAGTCGACGCTGATTGCCTGCGGCATGACACTCGACTTCTGGCGCATCGCCATGCGGCCGGGAAAGCCGCTCATGGTGGGACAGCTCGGAAAGGCCACGGTGCTCGGCCTGCCGGGCAATCCTGTCTCCAGCCTCGTCTGTGCCCTGCTCTTTCTAGAGCCGCTGACCCGTAAGCTCGCCCGCTTGCCATTGCGCGACCGCATAACGACCGCGCGGCTTGCAGGCCCGCTTCCGGGCAACGACGTCAGGCAGGACTATGTGCGCGCGCGCCTTACAAGGGACAGCGACGGCACGTTGGTCGCCCATCCCTTCTCGCGGCAGGATTCGTCGATGATGAAGGTTTTCGCGCAGTCGGATTGCCTGATCGTGCGGCCGCCGCACGCGGCCGAGGCGCCCGCGGGCACGCCCTGCGACATCCTCAAGCTTCGCTGAACAAACCAGGCGCGAGCCACCTGGGCGCGCAAAAGCAAAAGGCCGGGCAGAACCCGACCTTTGTTTCCGTTCGATCTCGGCGATGATCACATGGCTTCGTCATAGAGCGCCATGTCAGCGCGTGGCGCTGTCACTGCTTTTACATCATCAGGCCGGGGTGCGAATCAATTGACCGTCTCATCCGAGCGGCTGACCAGGATCTTGTCGATTCGGCGTGCGTCCATGTCGACCACTTCAAAGCGGTAGCCATGGGCAATCGCGACGTCGCCCTCCTCCGGCGTCTTGCGCAGTTGCTGGACGAGGAAGCCGGCAATGGTCTCGAAATTACCGTCGGCGTCAATGCCTTCGATGCCGATCGTCAGGTGGATTTCGTCGATCGGCGTGCGGCCGTCGACAAGGTAGCTTCCGTCTTCGCGCTGGCGGATCAGAGCATGCTCGATGTCGTCGTAGTTCGACGGCAAGACGCCAACGATCGCTTCGAGAATATCGGCGATGGTGATGATGCCCTCGGTGCTTCCGTACTCGTCGACGATCATTGCCATGTTGATGCTCGACGACTTAAAGGCTTCCAGTGCCTTCAGGCACGACGCCGTCTCCGGCAATGTGTGGATTTCCTTGATGTACCTGCGGACATCGAACGGCCCGGAGGTGGGAGCGTTTAGAATTTCCTTTGCCAGAACCGCGCCGAGAACGTCGCCGCTTGGACCGTCAACCACCGGGTAGCGGGAATGGCCGAACTGATCGATCTTGCGGCCAACCGTTTCGAGGCTGTCGTTGACGTCGATGAAGCTCACCTCAGTGCGGTGGGTCATGATCGACTTCACGTTGCGGTCGCCGAGGCGGATGATTCGCCGAAGCATCTCATGCTCCGACTTTTCGATGGCGCCGCTTTCGACGCCTTCGGCCATGATCGCGTGCACTTCCTCTTCCGTCACATGATCCGGATCGTCGGGACGGATGCCGAGAAGACGCATGGCGAGCGATGCCGCCGTCTCGAAGAGGTAGACGACCGGCGCTGCGATCCGTGACAACAGGTGCATCGGGCGCGCGACGAACATGGCTAGCGCCTCGGAATTTTTCAGCGCCAGCTGCTTCGGGATAAGTTCGCCGATAACCACCGACAGGAAGGTGATGAGGGTAACGACGAGCACCAGGGCGACCGTGTTGCCGTAAGGATTGATCCAGGCGATCTCATCGAGCAGCGGCGCAAACTTCGCAGCGATGGTCGCGCCGCCGTAGGCGCCGGCCAAGGTGCCGACGAGCGTGATGCCGACCTGAACCGTGGAAAGAAACTTGCCGGGGTCTTCAGCAAGGCGCAGCGCCACCTCGGCGCGGGCATTTCCCTGTTTTGCCATCTGGCGAAGCATGGGCTTGCTTGCCGAGACGATTGCCATTTCCGAGAGAGCAAAAAATGCATTGATCAAAAGCAGGACGAAAATGACAAAAAACTCGGACATGGTCTCCAGGTCACCGTTGACGAAAGTCGCTCCGCAAGGAGCGAGCCCTCACCAAATAAGGCCAGCGCGCGATCCGAGCAAGCACAAGCAATGAAATCGCTGCAATCTTCTGAACATTGGAAGGGTCGAGCGCTGTTTTGTTGAACAATCTCGACCGGTGGCAGCATCAACTGCGGCTGTGCAGGGCGCTGCGAACGCGCTCGCGTCCGATCTTGATCACGTTTTCCATCGCAAGGCGCGCGCCGAGCTCGTCACGCCTGCCGATCTCTTCGACGATCCGGATATGGTTGCGGGCAACTTCGTCTATGCCGCCCTTTTCGGCGACCGGGGAGCTCAGCTTGAAGACGCCGACCAGCGCCGCCTCGATCAGCCCGCCGACCGTGCGCATGAATGGGTTGCCGGATGCCTCGGCGACAGCAAGGTGGAATTTCAGGTCAGCGCCGGCGAGGCTCTCGGCGCTATGGCCCTCCTCGCCCATCGCAACCGCGAGCCGCATCATGCGGCTGATTTCGGCCTCCGACGCGTTTCGCGCCGCGAGCGCGGCGGCATGCGGCTCGAAGGCCAGGCGCACTTCGCTGAGATGATAGAGGAACTCTTCGTCGACACCGCACTCGAAATGCCAAGTCAGGATATCGTTGTCGAACAGGTTCCAGTCGTTGCGCGGCGTCACGCGGGTGCCGATTCGCGCCCGCGGCACGACGAGCCCCTTGGCGGCGAGCGTCTTCATCGCTTCGCGCAGAACGGTTCGCGACACCTTGAAACGGGCCGCGAGTTCCGGGTCACCCGGAAGAATGGAGCCGACAGGAAATTCGCCGGATATGATAGCCTTGCCGAGTTGATCGACAACATGTGCGTGGCTGGTTCGCTTGCGCGAGCCGGACACAACGGTTTCCAGCACACTCCTGTTCAATCCATCTCCTCCAGGCACTCCCCTGCCTGACTTCATACGGCGCGCTGCGCCACAACGCCTTCGTGCGAAGCACGGAGGTCACCCCTAAACCTGTGCAAATGAATGTAGTTTGAACGGTCGATTCCGGAAAGCCCCAGGGCGGGCGCAAAACCGTAAACCGCGCACCGCCGAACGGACAAGCAACCCTTGCGCGATCTCCAAACGACAAACCCCGCCGAAATGGCGGGGTTTGCATTGTGTTTCGTAGGCGCTTGCTTACTTCGGCAGCTGGTCGTCGACACCTTCGACGTAGAAGTTCATGCCGAGCAGCGTGCCGTCGTCCGACGATGCGCCGGCTGCCAGCCACTCGCTACCGTCCTGCTTCTTCAGCGGGCCGGTGAAGGGCTTCAGCTCGCCCGACTCGATCTTGGCTTGGGTGTCCTCGGCGAGCTTCTTCACGTCGTCAGGCATGTTGGTGTAGGGCGCCATCGTCAGAATGCCGTCCTTCAGGCCGTCCCAGCTCGAGGTCGTTTCCCACTTGCCGTCGAGGAAGGCCTGGGTGCGCTTGATGTAGTAGGCGCCCCAGGTATCGACGATCGCCGTCAGCTGCGTTTCCGGGCCGGCCTTGATCATGTCGGACGCCTGACCGAAGGCCTTGATGCCACGCTCGGCGGCAACCTGCATCGGAGCCGTCGTATCAGTGTGCTGCGTCAGGATATCAACGCCCTGGTCGACCAATGCCTTGGCAGCATCGGCTTCCTTGCCTGGATCGAACCAGGTGTTGGCCCATACGACCTTGATCTTGAAGTCCGGGTTGACCGAGCGCGCGCCGATGACGAAGGAGTTGATGCCCATCACCACTTCCGGGATTGGGAAGGAAGCGATGTAGCCGGCGACGCCCTTCTGCGACATCTTGGC
Organism: Ensifer sp. ZNC0028; assembly: GCF_000799055.1. NCBI lineage: Bacteria > Pseudomonadati > Pseudomonadota > Alphaproteobacteria > Hyphomicrobiales > Rhizobiaceae > Ensifer > Ensifer sp. ZNC0028. The sequence continues at coordinate 17,086 of NZ_JTLA01000090.1, read as the reverse complement.
AGCGATCACGCCCTGGATGTAGCGGCCTTCATAGAAGCGGCTGTTGTAGGTCGCGACGTTCGGCGCAGTCTTGTAGCCGGTCGCATGCTCGAACTTCACGTCCGGGAACTTCTGGGCGATCTTGATCGTCGCATCCATGAAGCCGAAGGACGTCGTGAAGATCAGGCCGCAGCCCGAGCGTGCGAGACGCTCAATCGCGCGCTCGGCATCCGGACCTTCCGGCACGCTTTCCAGATACTGCGTCTCGATCTTGTCGCCGAGCGCCTTTTCCAGCTCCTGGCGGCCGATGTCGTGCGCCTGGGTCCAGCCGCCGTCGGTCTTTGCACCGACATAGACGAAGCAGACCTTGGCCTTTTCCTGGGCGCTTGCGCCGGTGGCAAAGCCGAGCGCGGCCGCGGAGCTTGCGAGAACGAGCAGTAGTTTTTTCATTTTCTTGACCTCTGTCGGTTTGAGAAACGTCAGTATGAAATGCTTGCGATCACCGGTCCGGCACAAACGGTTTGCCGAGCGATGCCGGCGTATTGATCAGGGTCATGCGCCGGTTATGCGAAATGAGAATGAGGACGACGATCGTTGCGACATAGGGCAGCGACGAAAGGAGCTGCGAGGGAATGCCCAGACCGAAGGCCTGCGCGTGCAACTGGCTGATCGAAACAGCGCCGAAGAGATAGCCTCCCGCCACCAGCCGCCACGGACGCCAGGACGAAAAGACCACCAGCGCCAACGCGATCCAGCCGCGACCGGCCGACATGTTCTCCACCCATTGCGGCGTATAGACGAGCGACAGTTGCGCGCCGGCAAGGCCGGCGCAGGCGCCGCCGAACATCACGGCGAGATAGCGGGTGCGAATGACGTTGACGCCGAGCGCGTGTGCTGAGGCGTGGCTGTCGCCGACCGCACGCAGCTTGAGGCCAGCGCGGCTCTTGAACAGGAACCAGTGCACGCCTGCGACGATCGCGATCGAAAGATAGAAGATGATGTCCTGCCGGAAAAGCAGCGGCCCGATGTAAGGGATATCGGCGAGAAGCGGGATCGCGATCGGCTGAAGCTTGACGCCCTGCATGCCGAGGAAACTCTCGCCCATCATGCCGGAGACGCCGATGCCGAGCAGGGTCAAGGCCAGGCCCGTCGCCACCTGGTTTGCCACCAGGCTCAGCGTGAGGAAGGCAAAGAGCTGCGAGAACAGCGCGCCGCAGGCGATGCCTGCAAGCATGCCCAGATAGGGCGAACCGGTGATCTGGGTGATTGCGAAGGCGGAGACCGCCCCCATGATCATCATGCCCTCGACGCCGAGGTTCAGCACGCCGGACCGTTCGGTCACCAGTTCGCCGATTGCGGCCAACACCAGGGGCGTTGCGGCCGTGATGACGCTCAAAAGGATCGCTTCGACGATACCCATCAGCGGCTCCCCTCGCTGTTAGTCGCGGTCAGCCGGTCGAAGACCAGCTTGATGCGATAGTGGATGAGCGTGTCGCAGGAGAGCACGAAGAAGAGCAGGAGACCCTGGAAGACGCGCGTGACTTTTTCGGAAACGCCGATCGACAGCTGCGCCGCCTCACCGCCGAGATAGGTGAGCGCCAGCACCAGGCCGGCGGCGACGATGCCGAGCGGATTAAGGCGGCCGAGAAACGCAACGATGATGGCGGTGAAGCCGTAGCCGGGCGAGATGACCGGGCGCAACTGCTGGATCGCGCCGCTGACCTCGGAAATGCCGGCCAGGCCGGCAAAGGCGCCGGAAAGCAGCATCGAGAACCAGATCATCTTGCGCGAGGAGAAACCGGCAAAGCGCCCTGCCCGCTCCGATTGGCCAAGCACGGAAATCTCGAAGCCCTTCAGCGTGTAACGCATCATGAACCAGACGAGGATCGCGGCTATGATGGCGAAGGCGAAGCCCCAGTGGGTACGGCCGGAGGCAAGCATTTCCGGCAGGATCGCATCGACGGCAAAGGTGCGCGTCTCCGGAAAGTTCATGCCGCCCGGATTGCGCCAGGGTCCTCGCACCAGCCAGTCGAGAAAGAGCTGGGCGACATAGACCAGCATCAGGCTCGTCAGGATCTCGTTGGTGTTCATATGCGCCTTGAGGAAGGCGGGGATGGCGGCAAACAGCGCGCCGCCGAGCATGCCCATCAGCATCATCAGCGGCAGCACCAGCGGCGACTGCCAGTCGTAGAAGACCACCGGCAGGATCGAGCCGGCAATCGCGCCCATGATGAACTGGCCCTCGGCGCCGATGTTCCAGTTGTTGGAGCGGAAGCAGACCGATAGCCCGACGGCAATCAGGATCAGCGGGGCGGCCTTGATCGCCAGTTCGTGCAGCGACCAAACCTCGCTCAGCGGCTCGATGAAGAAGCTGTAGAGCGCCATCACAGGATTCTTGCCGAGCAGCGCAAACATGATGCCGCCGAAGATGATCGTCAGCAGGAAGGCGATGAACGGCGACAGGATCGAAAACAGCGTCGAGACCTTGGCGCGCTTTTCCAGTTCAATGCGCATGTGCGGCCTCCGTGCCTTCCGTCTTGCCGTACATGCCGCCCATCAGCAGGCCGATCTTTTCACGCGAAAGCTCCTTGGCCGGATAGGGATCGGAGAGCTTTCCGTCGCTGATGACGGCGATCTCCGTCGCCACTTCGAAGATCTCATCGAGATCCTGGCTGATGACGAGCACGGCAGATCCGGACTTGGCGAGATCGACGAGCGCCTGGCGGATGCGGCTGGCAGCACCCGCATCGACGCCCCAGGTGGGCTGGTTGACGACGAGCACGCTCGGCTGGCGGTCGAGTTCACGCCCGACGATGAACTTCTGCAGGTTGCCGCCGGAAAGCGAGCCGGCCGGCGGGTCCTCGCCACTCTTGCGCACGTCCATCGCCTCGGAGATGCGCTTCGTGGCGCTCGTCACCGCATCGCGCCGGATGATCTTGAGGAAGCCGCCGCCGAGGAACGCCTTGGCGTCCGAGCGACTGCGGGCAAGCACGAGATTGTCGGAAAGCGGCAGCGCCGATACCGCCGCGTGACCATGGCGTTCCTCGGGAACGAAGCCCGCGCCCATCAGCCGGCGGGCGTTGATGTTACGGTTGCCGACCGGCTTCTGGCGGATCTGCACCGCATTGTCGTCGGCAACCGGATATTCGCCCGAGAGCGCGTCGAAGAGTTCACCCTGGCCGTTGCCGGCAACACCGGCGATCGCCAGCACCTCGCCGGCATGCACCTTGAGACAGATGTTCTTCAGCGAAACGGCGAAAGGCGTGCGCGCCGGCACGCTCAAGTGCCGCGCTTCCAGCTGCACCTGGCCCTTGGCGCTGGTGCCTTCGGCCGTCACGGCCGCGACGTCGCCGCCCACCATCATGCGCGCCAGCGACGAGGGGGTCTCCGTCTTCGGATCGCAGGCGCCGGTCACCTTGCCGTGGCGCAGCACCGTTGCGCGGTCGCAGATGCGCTGCACCTCTTCCAGCCGGTGGCTGATATAGAGAACAGAACGGCCTTCGGCCTTCAGCTTGTAGAGTGTTTCGAACAGGCGATCGGCTTCCTGCGGCGTCAGCACCGAGGTCGGCTCGTCGAGGATGATGAGGCGCGGGTTCTGCAGGAGCGCGCGCACGATCTCGATGCGCTGGCGCTCGCCGACCGAGAGATCCGCCACATGCGCCTTGGGGTCGAGCGGCAGGCCATAGGCATGCGACAGGCGCGACGCCTCTTCCGCCACCCTCGCCAGCGAGATGTTCGCATCCATGGAAAGCGCGATATTCTCTGCGACCGTCAGCGCCTCGAACAGCGAAAAGTGCTGGAAAACCATGCCGATGCCGAGCTTGCGCGCTGCCGCGGGATTGGCAATGCGCACGCTCTGGCCCTGCCAGAGGATCTCGCCGGCCGTCGGCGCCAATACGCCGAACAGCATCTTGACCAGGGTCGATTTTCCGGCGCCGTTTTCGCCGAGAAGGGCGTGGATTTCGCCCGGTTCAATCTGCAGATTGATCCCATTGCAGGCCGCGAAGCTGCCAAACAATTTCGTCAGGTTGCTCACAGCCAATAGATGACCGTTCGCCGCTACTCCCTCAACAGGCACGCTGCCCTCTTTCCCCTCTGTTGATCCGCGTCCGCCTTAAGGCTTCGATCACGGAATCAGCAGTGTTGTTCCACTTGTTTTTCTTGTCTCGAGATCCGTATGCGCTCGCCCCGCATCGGCGAGCGGATAAGTCTGATTTATATTGATACGCACTTTGTTGCTTCGCACAATATCAAACAGGGAATTTGCACACGCTTCCAGCGCAGGCCGCGTGGCAACATAACCAAAGAGTGTCGGACGCGTCGCAAAAAGCGAGCCCTTTTGAGCCAGGATGCCGATGCTGAAGGCATCCACCGGACCGGACGAATTGCCGAAGCTGACCCAGAGGCCGCGCGGCTTGATGCAATCCAGCGACGCCGGATAGGTGTCGCGCCCGACGGAATCGTAGACGACATCGACGCCGCGGCCGTCGGTCAATTCCTTGACCCGAGCGACGAAATTGTCGGTGCGGTAGTTGATCACGTGGTCGTAGCCATGCGCCAGCGCCAGATCAATCTTGTCCTGCGAGCCCGCGGTACCGATGACCGTCGCGCCAAGCGCCTTCGCCCACTGGCCGGCGATGAGCCCGACGCCACCGGCTGCGGCATGAAAGAGGATCGTCGTGCCCGGCCCGACCTGATAGGTCTGATTGAGCAGATATTGCGCCGTCATGCCTTTCAGCATCATCGCAGCCGCGGTCTCGAGGCTGATGCCTTCAGGCACCTTCACCAATTGCGCGGCATCGACATTGCGTTCGCTCGCATAGGCGCCATCGGCCGAGGCATAGGCGACGCGATCGCCGACGGAGAACAGGCTGACGCCGTCGCCAACCGCAGTGACGATGCCGGCACCTTCCTTGCCCGGCACGAACGGCAAGGCCGACTTGTAGAGGCCGGTGCGGAAGTAGACGTCGATGAAATTGAGTCCGACCGCCACTTGGCGGATCTGCACCTCACCCGGCCCCGGCGGCGAGAGTGTCACGCCTTCGAGCTTCAGGACCTCCGGTCCTCCGAGTTCGCGTACCACAATCGCCTGTGCCATTGCCTGCTCCTATTTCCGGCCGAGACTTGGGAAAATCTGCAGCACGAAGCCAATCACGTAGAGATAGATGCCTGTGACGACGAAACCGGTGACGACCCATGCCGGTGTCGCAAAATGCAGGAGCAGCGCATAGATGCCGAGCGCCGACCACAGAAGGAAGATGCCGAGGTTCAGCGGTCGCAGGCGCTGGACGCGGACCGGATGAAGGAAGTTGATCGGCAGGAAGGTCAGGACCACCGACACGAAGACGACGATCGACGCCGTCAACTCGCTCGCCTGGATGACGAACAGCGTGAAGACGACCATGTTCCAGACGACGGGGAAGCCGGAGAAGAAGTATTCGTCCGTCTTCATGCCCATGTCGGCATAGTAGATCGCACTCGAAACCACGATCGCGCCTGCCGCGACGAACGACCAGGGCTCGCCGATCATGCCGCTCTGGTAGAGTGCAAAGGCCGGCAACAGCACATAGGTCACGTAGTCGATGACATTGTCGAGCGTGTCGCCCGACCAGTTGGGCAGCACTTCCTTGACGCGCACCTTGCGGGCGATCGGCCCGTCGATGCCATCGACGAGCAGCGCCAGCCCCAGCCACCAGAACATGTCGACGAAACGGTGCTCGGCCGCAGCCACGACACCCAGGAAGGCGAGAAACGATCCCGATGCGGTCAAGATATGCACGGAGAAGGCGCGAATCTCGGCGTAGGGAACTCGTCTGTAGTTAAAGAACTTCATCTGCGGACGCCGCCCACCCCTGCTGTTTTCCCCGTGCGGGCCTTGACCCGCCTCGACCGCTGTGCGGCGCGTTGCCCGTAATATGCACCCTTTGCAACGCATCGCCACTAAAATTCAAGTATTACGGCCTCCCCTCGCCCCATTGTCCTGTGGACACCTGCAAATTGCTTCTGCGCTGATTCTACCCATTTATTTCGCATGCGCCGACGACTAGAGGTATGATCGAGGCTGGGCCAAGACGCCTCACAGCTTGCGCGAAAGGGCTTTTGCATCATGGACCACTTCGACATCGCCATTATCGGTGCGGGCCTTGCCGGATCGCTCGCGGCCATCGCGCTTGCGGATGCTGGCTACCGCGTGGCCTTGATCGGACCGGAGCCGGCGGTTGCCGACGGACGCACGACGGCGCTGATGGACCAATCGATCGAATATCTGAAGAAACTCAATCTTTGGGAAAAGGTCGAGCCGCTGACCGCGCCGCTTTCGACCATGCGCATCCTCGACGGCACCAACCGGTTGCTGCGCGCCCCGCCAGTCAATTTCCGCGCTTCCGAAGTCGGGCTCAACGCCTTCGGCTACAATATTCCGAATGCCCCTTTCATTGATATTCTCCGCCACCGCGCCGAAGAGAGCCCGACGCTGACGCGCATCACCACGTCGGCGATCGGCTTTGAACTTTCGGACACGGTCGCAACGATCGAGCTTGCAAACGGCAGCCAATGCAGCGCGCATCTGCTCGTCGGCGCCGATGGTCGCCGCTCGCCGGTGCGCGAAGCGGCGAAGATCTCCGTCAGCACCTGGTCCTATCCGCAGACGGCGGTCGTGTTGAACTTCGCACACGAGCTGCCGCACCAGAACATCTCGACCGAATTCCACACCGAAAGTGGTCCCTTCACGCAAGTGCCCCTGCCCGGCAACCGCTCCAGCCTTGTCTGGGTGCGCAAGCCCGAAGATGCCGCGCAAACGCTGACGCTCGATCTTGCGGCGCTCTCCCGCGCCGTCGAAGACCGGATGCAATCGATCCTCGGCAAGGCAACGGTCGAAGGCGCGCCGCAATCCTTCCCGCTTTCGGGCATGACCGCCCAGCGCTTCGGCAAGGGCCGCGTCGTGCTTCTTGGCGAAGCAGCGCACGCCTTCCCGCCGATCGGCGCGCAAGGGCTCAATCTCAGCCTTCGCGATGTAATGACGCTCGTCGATATCATCGGTGCATCCGGCGGCGAGCCGCTTGCCGGCGATATCGGTGACCGCTTCGACAGCCGCCGCCGGCCGGATATCATCAGCCGTACGGCGAGCGTGGATCTCCTCAACCGCTCGCTACTTTCCGGATTCCTGCCGGTGCAGGCGCTGCGCGCGCTGGGGCTGCATGTGCTTTCCGCCGTCGGGCCCCTGCGCAGCCTGCTGATGCGCGAAGGCGTCCACCCCGGCAGCGCGCTCAATGCCTTCAAGGAAGGCTTAAGGGAAAAGATCGGGCGGAAGAGCGCCTGAACGGATCAGGTAAAGCAGGCCAGTCACCGTTGCGACCGACAGCGTCGTGGTGATGAGGATGGTGGCCGAGGCTCGCTCCTGCCACACACCATACTGATGGCCGATAACGAAGACGTTCGTCGCCGTCGGAAGGGCCGCGAGCAGTACCGCCGTCTGCACCCAGACCGGATCATAATTCCCCGTCAGGCTCATCGCCGTGAACATGACGAGCGGATGCAAGAGCAGCTTCGCCGGGACGATGTAGCCGATCTCGACGGGAATGCGCTTGATTGGGCGCAGCGCCAGCGTCACGCCCATGGCAAAGAGCGCGCAGGGCGCCGCACACTGAGCGAGATAGTCGATCAATCTTTGCACTGGCACCGGCGGCTGTACCGCGAAGAAGGCGGCGACCACGCCCGCAAGTGTGGCGAGAATAAATGGGTGCAGGATGATCTTGCGTGCAACACTGGCTGCAAGCACCAGCGGCTTTTCCTGCCGGCCGCCTGATATCGCCATCATCGCCGGTGCGACCGCGAAATGCGCGGCATTCTCGAAGCTGAAGATCAGCGCAACCGGCACGGCAGCGGCATCGCCCAAGGCGAGAAGCGCAAGGCCGGGCCCCATATAGCCGATATTGCCGTAAGCTGCGCCAAAACCCTGGATCGTCGCTTCGGCAATGGAGTTGCGCCTTACATAGACGCCGATGAGAAAAATCAGCGAGAAGACGATGTAGGTCGCGCCGACCGTGGTCAGGATGAAGTCGGCGCGCGCCAGCTGTTCGATCGGCGTGCGCGAGACGAGCTTGAAGAACAGCGCCGGCAGAGCGAGGTAGATGATGAAGGTGTTCAGCCAACCCATCGCCTCGCCCGGATGGTGGACGAAGCGCGCCGTCAGATAACCGAGGAAGATCAGGCCGAAGAACGGCAGCACCAGGCCCGCGATTTCCGTCATCTTGTCCCCCGCATTCTTCACCTTCCCGCGCCGACGCCCGCACGCCTAGCGCATCAACCGCCCTGACGATTAGGCCGGTCCGGCCGTAAAGTGATTCTAAAATACGAGGGTATGCCCTAGCCGATTTTCATCAGGATCGGGAAGGTCGTCTGGAACCAGATGGCGACGGAACTGATGAAGCCGAAGAGAAAAGCAAGGCCTGCCAGCACCAGGAGGCCGCCCATGAGTTTCTCGACCAGACCGAGATGGCGGCGGAAGCGGAAGAGGAAGCGCATGAAGGAGCCGGAAAACGCAGCAGCGATCCAGAACGGCACGGCAAGCCCCAGCGAATAGATCGCCAGCAGCATCGCACCGTCGGACACGGTGTCACGTGCGGCAGCGACGCCAAGGATCGTGCCGAGGACCGGGCCGATGCAGGGCGTCCAGCCGAAGGCAAAGGCCAGACCCATGATGTAGGCGCCCGAGAGCGTCGCCGGCTTGCCGCCGCCCTGGAAACGGGCTTCGCGCGCGAGCAGCCCGATCTTGAACACGCCAAGGAAATGCAGGCCCATGATGATGATGATCACGCCGCCGATGCGCGACAGCAGGTCCATATGCTGCCGAAGCACCATGCCGATCGACGAGGCCCCCGCCCCGAGCGCCACGAAGACAGTGGCAAAACCGAGCGTGAACAACAGCGCTGCCGGCAAGACAGCGCGTCTCGTGCTACCGATGGTCGCCGCATCGCCGCTGCGGAACTGATCGACCGAGACGCCGGCCATATAGCAGAGATAGGGCGGTACGAGCGGCAGAACGCAGGGAGAAAGGAACGAAAGGGCGCCGGCAAGTACGGCGGTCCAGATGGAAATATCGGCGATCGACAACGGCAAGAACTCCGGCACGCGGCATTTGGGCCATTCCTTAGCCGCAGGATCATGATGATACCAATCACCTTTTGGCGATCATTGCGCCATGCACCGTTTCTTCACAAAACCCGCAATTTTTCGGTTGACCGGGGGGAAACACGCGTGCATATGTCCGCCCACTTCCGCCGGGCTTCACCGCCGCGGCCAGGGAGCGCGTAGCTCAGCCGGTAGAGCAACTGACTTTTAATCAGTAGGTCCAGGGTTCGAATCCCTGCGCGCTCACCAACGAATTCAAGGGGTTAGGGTCATTCCTAACCCCTTTTCCATGCGCCCAAGCAGTAACACGCTTTCCCTTATTTTCCGGGCTTCTTCAGGAGCTTCCGGGCCTTCCCGGTATCAAAATGGTCTCACGAAAACATAGGGCGGAACGCCTTCAGAGCCGCAGGCTCCAGAGCCCCTTGCATGCGCCCGAAGTTGCCACTTGGACCCGCTGCCGCGTGTCTGTCGCTTCGCTCATTGCGGTCCGATCCTCTCTGAGCCTGAACGAGAAAAGGTGCCGGATGATCAGCCCAGCGCCCTCGTTCGTTATGCCGTGTCGTCTGCTGGCTTAGGCGGCTACCATCGCGCCGCGATTGTGGGGTCAACTAGCCACGGGCCGCTCGTGACCGATCTCAAGACGCTTGGCTTAGAACCAAGTCCGCTCCTGCCCACCAATCAAAGAATCGCGTAAAAAGTCTCTATCGAGAGGTAAAACACGATGGAATACAACGAAGGCGAGTCAGCGAATGTGGTCGGATGGAAACTGAACCACGAGGCCGCGCTAATCCAACACAATCGGCATAGCGCCACTAGTGGCATTTTACTAGAGTCGGTGTTTAGCTTCGGGCTGGAAGCAATTCGAACGACCGCGATACTGAATGGTGGGGCTGTGATAGCAGTGTTCGCGTTCCTCGGCGCACTTTACGGCAAAGACGGTTCAGCCATTGAACTCGCACGCGAACTACTGCCTGCAGCATTTACATTTGCAGTTGGCGCCCTGCTAGCCGGCGTGGCGTCAGGCTTCGCCTACTTCGCGCAGTTTCTGTATAGCGGCGCGCACGACGACGTGAAGTTGACCTGGGAGCATCCATACTGCGATAACCCACCCTCCCAGGACAGAAGGCTTCGTTGGGGCATCTTCTGGCATGTGCTCTGTGTTTGCGCCGTCCTGGCATCCTATGGCTGCATCATTCTTGGCCTCATTGGGGCTTGGGCCGCGCTTAAAGGCTGACTCAGTCGCCGATGCCTTCAGCCCCCAAGTACCTCCATAGTTGAGGTTCAACATTGGTGAAGGCCATGTCCCTCACCCGATTACGCGCGTCTTTTCTTTCTTGTGCTGATCGGGAGCAGGTTTTGACGATCCAAGGTTTCTGCGGGTAAACCTACTGCTGTATAACTCTGGCTAGAACACGCAATATCACCTGTATCGAGCGTTTCAGAACGGAGGCGTGCAAATGGACAATCCCGAGGCTGAGGCGCTTAAGGAAGCCAGCAAGGCGGTGCAGGAAGTTGCCAAGACAGCGTCCGATTATAAGGACCTTGTCGGCGACGCCGGCGGCTTTTTCGGAAAGATTTTCGGACCGGCAGCGACGGAGGCAGGCCTGTGGGTTCGTGACTACCTGCATGGCCGTCGCATCGAACTCGCCATCAGACAACGGGACCGTGTCGAGCAACTTCTAAATGAGCGCGGGATTACATCGATCCGGCCGCTACCCCTCGCAGAGGGGATCCCGTTGATTGATGCGGCTACGTTGGAAGAAGATCCCGTACTGTCCGAAATGTTCGCCAACCTCATAATCAGCTTTGTCGACGCCGATCGCGCTGACTACCTTCCCCGCACCTTCATCGATGTCCTGAAGCGCATGTCCCCATTTGAGGCGATCATACTGAAAAAGATGATCGATGCGCCAGCATCTGCGCTCACCGAATCCGGGATGATGTACGCGACTCGGCTTCCTGACGTTTTTTTGGCGGCGCCCGCCCCGCAGGACACGAATGTTCCGGATCCACCGTCCTCTGTAGTGCTCGCCCTGGCGTCACTTGAGACACTCGGCTGCATTGATGGAGCCGCACTTTGGGATGGCGGAACCACATATAGGCAAGTACGCGTCACCGACTATGGTCGCGCGCTAATGACAGCGTGCTTGCCTGTTATTTGAGCTAAAATAAGCATAACCGATAGTGACTTTTTGAATATCGGCAGGGGGATGCGCTCTACAGGCGAGCGCCGTTTGGATTGCTTTCAATCAGGCGAAGAATAACGACGGAGCTTACTGCGAGGCTTATGCCGGCATTATGCTCAGAATACCCAACTACGTTATCCTCTTTGTCTCGCACTGGAATAAGCTCTCCCTTTATTGCTACGGTCATTCCGCAAATACTCTGCCGGCCGTTGCCCAAATTGAACACTACGGGACCGCCCGAGAATCCGACGTTGTTCGTCGCATCGAGGGCCAGGAATTGAGTGTTCGGATCGGGCATCCTGGCGATAGCGCCCCATTTGACGTAGGGCATAGGCATACGCCCCTCATTCACAACAGGCATGATTGAATAGTCCATGAAGGGGAAGCCTAGGAAGAAGACGAACTGTCCAAAGATTATTCCGGCATCGCCAAGTTCGACTGGTCCCCGCTTGTGGGCGTCTGGAAGAGTGAGAATTGCCGTATCGTGCTTCCGGTCGATGGCAAGCAGCACAGCCGGGTACTTCACCCACTGCTCATCCATCTTGACCTCTATGAGGCCGGAGTAGTCCGCTCCGACCACATGCGCTGCTGTCACAAGGTATTGCCTACGTCCCACGTCAACCAAGAAGGCTGCGCCTACTTGTCCAGATCGGATCATGAGGACTCGCTCGATAATTTCTTTGGTCGGTGGGTAGAATTGCTGCACGAAAGACCTCTCAACTTTACTTCTCGTGCGTTCAGAGCACAAACACCCGTAGAAGTAGTTAAAACTGCGTGCCACCCACCTGAAATAATGGCACGGCGACCTCTTTTCGACCAAAAATAACCGTGGATTGCGTCGCCAAAAAATCAACCCTGCATAGTGCGCCCTTCCCTTCGGTGGCGCCGGCGTGCTTACCTGCACTCGGGCTGATTTAGTTAAGACTGAGGGAAATTATGCAAGTTCGTTTGCTGGCCGTCACGCCTGGCAAGCCTGTCCAAGCAGCAGCTCGACTCAGCGACCGGCGACGCAATGGGCGTGTTCTTGATTGGCGTTCCGATGTCGAGCACATTCGGTGGCGACAAAGAAGGCCAGGTTGCTGTGTCAAAGGGCAAAATCACTGCCATCGAATCTTCGCTGAAGGCGAAGGGGTGTAAATGAGTAGCGACGACCGAGATTCTACATCACTATCACTTCCCACCTCTATAAAGTGCGTGCGCCTGGTTGCCGTTCTAGTTAGCGTAGTATGGGTGGTAGGCACCGCTGTCGTCGCCTACCTCAAACCAGTCACCAGCATCAACGAATGGGGAGACTTCCTGGCGGGAACATCCGCGCCATTGGCTTTTCTTTGGCTTGTTTTGGCGGTGCTGCTGCAATCGGCTGAACTCCGGGCGCAGCGCCAAGAACTTGAGTTGACGCGGGAAGAGATGAAGGAAAGTCGCAATGTAATGTCTGCTCAGGCGGCGGAAGCACGCAAGCATGCTGGCTTCATTGAAAAGCAAACCGGCATGCTCGAACAAGACCGGTCTGACCGGCAGATTGAGGCTGTTTTTGACGCACATGTCGCGCTCTTAGCGACCCGCTTGCGGCAGTACGCGAAGGCATTCACGTTCCTTTCCTCAACTTCCGAGCAGTTTAGACTCATCTCACCACGAGATTTCCCTGATGATCAGCGCTCGATAGCCGACACGGTTTCCGCACTAAGAACGGCACTCAGAAACCGCCGCGGGCAGTCAAACACACCGATGCCCTTAACCGCTGTCTACCCTTACGATCTGGCGCGAGTTGTTGAGGCGGCGGAAGCATGTTGGAGGGCGAGTAAATCACTCCCAACTCCCAGTCGGGTAAAGGCAGAAGCAATGGAGCTTGATGAGCTCAATCGCCAAGTCGTTGAAATAAAGTCTGCGATGGCCAACTACCCGAGTGATCGTACATGGCTCCAGCAGATCAGAGATCAACTCGATCTAATCGGACGTGCGGTTTCTGCGACCGGCATGAATGAGCAGGAGATGAAATGACTCAACGGTTCCAGACAGACCGCGCAAAAGTGCCTTCAGATTTCCCAACCCATCTACATGCCTCCGAATTCTGGGAAGAGCTTGGAAGAACCGTCGCGACGTTTGGCTTTCTGGAAGAAACCTTGGGAAAGGCAATCTTCGCGCTGACCGCCACCAGAGAGTATCCAGAGGACGAGATCCAAAAGGCCTATGAAAAATGGCTAAAGGTACTTGAGCGAGCCATTAGTGACCCATTGGGTGGGCTTATCACTTCCTACGAAGCAGCTCTTCGAGCGCACCAGAACGGCACACCTTCCCGTAGCGAGTCGCTTATCGCAAACCTCAAAGAGGCCGCGCGTCTTAGAAATGTCCTTTGCCATGGATCTTGGGGAGCACCCAACAGCGATGGTGCGTCAAAGCCCAAGTTCGTTTCCAATAAGCTGGAAACATTCGAGGAGTGGGTTGACGTTTCGTTTCTCGCCCAAACTCGCAAAGCCACCGCACATATGATTTGCGACGTAATCGATAGCGTCGCACAGATGGGGTTTCAGTTTCCAGGCTCGAACGGACCTGGCAAGGTCATTTGGGAAACTAGCTCCGCATCACCTTAACACCCCACGAATCTGGAACATAATAAGAACATTCACAGCGTTGCGGCCGACATTCTGATAAAACGCGCATACGCTTCGCGCAAGCGGAGAAGGAAAAGCCATGCCCGCCGCCCAGCCCCTAGTGCCGATGGCATGGAGGTCAATCGCTGGCTGGTTGCGAACGGGTTCGCCGTCGATTGGGCGCGGTACAGCAAGGGCGCCTATGCTGCTGAGCAGGACAGCGCTCGGGCGTTAGGCATCGGCATCTGGCGTGGCAAGTTCCAGCTACCTTGTATGGCGCGTGCTGAGCGTGCGAAAAGCGGAGCGTTATGCTGATGAAAAAGTGTTGTCAAACTGGCGCACAGAAGAGCTCGGCAGAGTCTCTACGACTTACAGGGGGGAGAATGTCTCGATTTGCGCTTGCGTTCGTTCTAACTGTGAGCATGTCGCAACCGGTGGCGGCAAGCACCGATGAATTTGAGAAGGCAGTTTTTGCCGCTCTTCACCTCTCAGAATTTCAGAGAATGCCTGCAGAACAACGCAAGCAACTAGCTCAAGCTTCATTGGCATATTGGAAGAGTTTCGACAGTCGCATTCCCCGCAATTCTCCTGCTGAAACTGAATGGCTACTCCGAGAACTAGATACGACGGACACAACTCGGATCGGCCGGGCCATCAACTCCCCTGCATATGCTCAAAAGCAACTCGCCGAGTTGTCGACAAATTGTATAGGAATCTTTGAAAAATTGCTGATTGCTATAGGTGGCACCAAGGACATCGAGCTATACCTTTGGTTGAAATCAACCCAATGCTACTCAAATACAGGTGTTGCGCACTATCAGCTCCTGGCTGGTCTCTCAAATGGACGGTACGATGGGGCGTTTAAGATGCAATCATTCACGATGGTGCTTTCCACTATAACCGGCAAGCTCGCCAATACCATCGTCCAAGAATGATGCGAAAAACCTGCATGAGGTGGTGACGCACTGAGTAACTGGCATCACTTCTTCAGCGCTATCTCGGCAAGAGTCCCGAGCCCGAGAGCCACCAATAATCCGTAGGTGCCAGCATTGATAGCTTCCCCCGTTGACGCCCTCCCCGGCAAAAACTGAGCTAGGGCGACCTCATATGGTCCGATGACTTCCGTGGCGATCATAAACCCCATCGCAACTTGGAAGAGGCTAAGGATCAGAATAATCACCGAGACGATTCTGGCGAGCTTAGAGATCCACATGATATCGTTCGTTCCTCGTATCGATAACGCACGGGTACCAGAAAGGCTTGACGCCGGGAAGTTGCTGCGAAGCCCCTTCGTTCGCGTCCAAAAAAGTAGAACGAGCAATCGGCACAATCAAAAAAAGCCCTCCCCAATTACGGAGGAGGCCTTGATTAGGTGCGTGTAGTTCCTTTTGGGTGACTGATTCTCGCGCGTTCGCTGATCTCGCTTGCGCCGATCCTCTAGTTAACGGCTAAATAGAGACTTCCGGCGATTCGCAACCTTGAATCGTTCCCAAGTTTCGAAGGGGTCGTAGTTCGAAAATGCTGAAATCCAGTGATGAGGCACCGAAGCTGCCTAAAGCGACACACAAAGGCATTCTGAAGATTGGTGACGCGGAAATCCCTTGCGCGGTCCTTCCGGACGGCAAGCGCGTCATTTCAGAACACGGCATTACCCAGGCCTTAGGTTCGCGAAGCGGCGCGTCCAAGAGATTGAAAAAGGCCGCGGAAGGTCATGGGGCCCCTCTCCCGATATTTATTGCCCCATCCCAGCTAAAACCGTTCATTTCCAATGAGTTGATGAATGGCCCCCTTTTACCAATTCAGTACAAGGATGGCCGCAAGACGGTACAGGCGTACGATGCAACGGTGTTGCCGCTTGTCTGCGACGTTTGGCTCAAGGCCCGAGAGGCCGGCGCTCTGCAAACTCAGCAGCTGATCAGGGCCCAGCAAGCTGAAATCTTGATGCGTGGCTTGGCGCACGTCGGCATCGTGGCTCTCGTCGATGAAGCTACTGGGTTCCAAGCGGAACGCGAACGTGACGCACTTCATCGGTTGTTGGAGGCCTACCTATCCGAAGAGAGGCTTGCTTGGGCGAAGCGGTTCCCAGATGAGTTCTATAAGCAGATTTACCGCCTTAAAGGATGGAAGTGGTCATCTAGCAAGGCCAGGACGCCCTATATCGGCAAGATAACAAACAGCATCGTGTATGAATTGCTTCCGGCAGGGGTGCTTGAGGAACTGAAGACAAGGAACCCGACAAAGCCAGGGGCCGGATATCGACAGTGGAAGCATCACCAGTTTCTATCTGAGGATATCGGGCAACCCGACTTGAGAGATCATTTACTGCAACTCATTGCGATTATGAAGGTATCGCGCACGTGGGACGCTTTCGAGCGAAACTTGAACATGGCTTTCCCGCAACGGGGAACCCAGTTCGACCTCGATCTTTGAGCCGTGCATTCAAATGACCAAAGCTCACCAGGCCCTAACGGACTCTGAAGTCTACGCAGCACTTCTGGGCGATGACGAGCTCCGCGTCGTCATCAACGCGGGCATTGTAATTGAGGCTGCGCTAGACGATCTTTTCCGCCATGCTATGCAGGATTCAGACGCACTTGCCGACATTGGGCTTAGCTATGTGCAGAAGGTTTCCCTTGCGGTGGCCCTGGGTTTTCAACCGCGCATCAAGAAGCCACTACGGACTCTCGCCACGTTACGGAACCGGTTCGCCCACCAACTGGACGCAAAGCTGTCGGATCAGGACGTCAACAACTTCTACGCATCGTTCGATCAGGTCGACAAAGATATAATTCAACGTTCTTGGAAGCGCATGGCATCCGAGGATCGAACACCCAGCGCAAAGCTTCGAGATGCCACTCCGATAGAACAGTTCGTGACCTTGGTAGTAACTTTGAATGCAGCGTTACGGGCCGCCGCCACCCAGGCGGCAGCGGTGAAGTCGTTGCTTTCACAGAAGTAGGGCAAGGCGCCCCTTCTAACCTGCACGCCTAGCGCCAATAGCCGCAGAGCGGTTGTCGTTTCGTATCAGTCTCTTTCCGACCTAATATTTCATTTTGCAGATGCGCGCAGAACGGGACCCCGCCGGTCCCTCGCAACCGCACCTTTTTCAACATTTTGACACCCCCCCCGGTGCTGCCTCGCCCAGCCCACGGCCATGCGTACCCCTCCGGTGACGGCCGCCTTGCTGAGTTAGGCTGAAGGCTG